>JAYVXM010000537.1:0-3609 GCA_043785205.1 Bdellovibrionales bacterium | reverse complement strand
TCCGCGGGTACGCTTTCGGTCGGTATGCTTCTGCTCGTGTTCGCCCAACTCGGCGAGGCGGCCTATTCCGTCTTCGGGCGGAAGCTCGTCCAAATCTACGCTCCGACGGCCGTTCTCGGGACCGCGCTCACGATTGGCGCCGTGGTCCTGACCCTGATTGTGGCGCTTTTCGATCACTTTCCCGATTTAGGAGCGGCGACGCCGGCCCAACTCGGAGCCGCGGTTTGGCTCGGTCCGGTCGGCTCGACCTTGACCTATCTGATCTGGGCGATGATCGCCCGAACGGTGACTGTTCCGAGCATGGTGATTACGCTCTTCATCCAGCCGGTGGTCGGCGCCTTTCTCGGAATAATGATTCTCGGCGAAACCTTGACGGTTGAGCGCTTCGCGGGCGCCACGCTCATTCTGGCGGCGATCGCGTACCTCTTTTACCAGGAAGTTCGACGCAGTCCGGTATCTTTGCCCGTTCCCTGAAAAAGAAACGCTTGCGGTGGTGGAAAATGCCTTCCTATACTTGAGCGTAAGGAACGGGGGGAGAACATGGACGTCTCCAAAGGAAAAACGAAACTCATCGAAGAAGGCGCGCCGGGTACGGACTCGGAACTGCTTACGGAAGTCGCCAGCCTCACGGGTTTACCCGTGGACTGGGTGGAATCCGAGCTGACTCAGATCGTGAAAAAATCGGGTCACACTCCCGAACAACTTACGCTCGAAGAGCTGCGCGCCTCGATGCTCGAATACCTGGAAGAAATGAATCGCGAGATGAACGCGCAGGAAACCGAAGGCCTCGATCTTCTCGAAAGCCTGACCGTCCCGAGCGACCGCTCGCATTAAAGCCGACCGGAACCGATGGATATTTGACGCCCGAACGGCTCGAATCCTCGAGCGATTCGGGCGTTTTTTTCTCCTGTGACTTCACGCAAAACGCCGACAAGAGGGTACAGTTAAATCTGGACCGATATCGGATCCCTACTATCGAGGCTTTCCTAATGCTGATTCGCAACTCCCAGACCTTCATCCCAGACCATCTCGTCCAGCCGGAGACCGTCGGTTTCCGCCCCGGAACCTCCTCCGCGCCGATGGCGACGAGCGCGAATGGTTATATTCCGAATCCGGTCGTGATCGAGCAGACCCCGCGCGGCGAACGCCAGTACGACATCTATTCGCGCCTGCTTCTCGATCGCATCATCTTTCTCGGCACCGAAGTGAACGACACCGTCGCGAACTTGCTGATTGCCCAGCTCTTCTTTCTGGAGAGTTCCGATCCCGATAAGCCAGTTCACTTTTACATCAATTCGCCCGGCGGCTCCGTATACGCCGGCCTCGGAATTTACGATGTGATGCAATACGTGAAGCCGGAAGTGTATACCTATTGCACGGGTCTCGCGGCGAGCATGGGTGCATTTCTTCTGACGGCCGGATCGAACGGAAATCGGTATGCCCTTCCGAACGCCCGGATCATGATTCACCAGCCGCTCGGCGGCGCCCGGGGACAGGCCACGGACATCGAGATCCAGGCCAAGGAAATCCTGTTTTTGAAGAAACGGCTGAACGATATGCTAGCTCACCATTCCGGCAAGTCCCTCGAGTTCATCGAAAAGGCGACCGACCGGGACAACTATCTCTCGGCGGAAGAGGCGATCTCTTACGGCCTGATCGACAAAGTGGTTACGAAGAACAAGAAGTGAATCCGGAAGTAAGGGCTCGGAGATGACGATGGACACTAAAAAATACGGCGATGGTTTCGGAAATCTCTGCTGCTCATTTTGCGGAAAAAATCAGCGCGAAGTGAAGAAGCTGATCGCGGGACCGACGGTTTACATCTGCGACGAATGCATCGAGCTCTGTAACGACATCATCGCCGAAGAGGGCCAGAAAGATCAGACGACGAAGCCTTCGGATCGACTGCCGAAACCGGCCGAAATCAAGGCCCATCTCGATGAATATATCATCGGACAGGAGCGCGCGAAACGCGTGTTCTCGGTCGCCGTTTATAACCACTACAAGCGGATCCAGCACCAAAACGACAAGAAGAAAGACGGCGTCGAGCTGACGAAGTCGAATATTCTCGTGATCGGCCCGACGGGAACCGGAAAGACCCTGCTTGCGCAAACGCTCGCGAAGTTCCTGAACGTACCGTTCGCGATGGCCGATGCCACCACGCTGACCGAAGCCGGTTACGTCGGCGAAGACGTCGAGAATATCATCCTGAATCTGCTCCAGGCTTGCGATAACAATGTCGAACGGGCCCAGAAGGGCATCATCTATGTCGACGAAGTCGATAAGATCTCGCGCAAAGGGGAGAATCCGTCGATCACGCGCGACGTCTCCGGCGAAGGCGTTCAACAAGCGCTCCTGAAGATGATCGAAGGAACGGTCGCGAACGTGCCGCCGAAGGGCGGACGGAAACATCCTCAGCAGGAATTCGTTCAGGTGAACACCTCGAACATCCTCTTCATTTGCGGCGGCGCTTTCGTCGGCGTAGATAAAATTATTGCAATGCGAAAAGGAAAGCGTGCGATGGGAATGCACGCCAATATCTCGCAGAAAAAAGACGAAAGCGTTTCCGAATTGCTCGCCCAAGTCGAACCGGAAGATCTGGTGAAATTCGGACTGATTCCGGAATTTATCGGACGGCTTCCGGTGATCGCGAGCCTCGAGGAACTCGATGAGAAGGCGCTCGTCGAAATTCTCACGAAACCGAAGAACGCGCTCGTTCGTCAGTTCCAGAAGCTCTTCGAATACGACGGCGTTTCCCTCGAATTCGAAGACGACGCGATCACCGAGATCGCGAAGGAAGCGATCAAGCGCCAAACCGGCGCTCGCGGACTCCGTTCGATCATCGAGCAGACCATGCTCGAAGTGATGTATGATATCCCGGCCGCTTCGGAAGTGAAGAAATGCATCGTGACGAAGGCTTCGGTCACTCGCGGTGGACGTCCGATTCTCGTGCTCGCCGACGGAACGAAGATGGAATACGATCCGGCGAAACACACGAAGGCCGAGTCGGCTTAACCGCGCTTCTCGACGACAAATTTTCGGGGCTCCGGCGATGCCGGGGCCCCTTTTTTTACCCGTTTCGGCGAGAGAGCGTCATTAAAATATCCCCATCTGCCCCGGCGAACGGGGCGGTTTTTCCCCTTTTTTCTTACCTTTTTCCGGGAGGGAAGGGTTTCGCTAAAATCAAGGCCCCCGTGAAAAAGAAAGTTCGGGAATATACGGCGAAACACGGGCCCCTCGTTTGATTTGATTTCTGAAAACTGCTCTAATTTTATGAAGGAGGCTTGATCGCCCTTCATTCGGAGCCGGCGATCAGGTATTCATGGATGAAAGAAAAGTCGAAAAAAGAAGCCGCTGAGAAAACGAAAGAACCATCCGGGACCATCCGCGTCCCACTCCTTCCCCTTCGCGACGTGATTATTTTTCCCCAAATGGTCGTGCCGCTTTTCGTCGGCCGGGAAAAATCGATCAATGCCCTCGAAGAGTGCGTGACGAAGAAGCTCGATCTCTTTCTGGTGGCCCAGACCCAAGCGACCACCACGAATCCCGGCGAAAAGGATATTTTCCAAATCGGAACTCTGGGAACCATTCTCCAGATTCTCCGGCTAC
>JAYVXM010000536.1:0-3613 GCA_043785205.1 Bdellovibrionales bacterium | reverse complement strand
GCGCGGCGAAATAAGCAGAGCCTCGCCCCGGTCGAAACTTCGGTCCCGTCGAAGGCATTCCTCTCGACGCTCTTTCAAACCTGGATCGGAAAGCACCTCGCCGATCTGAAGCCCGGGAAACGCCTGTCTTTCGTGACGATCTTCGAAGACGCCATCGATAATCGATTTTCGCCGATTAATGGTTCGCTGACGGCCGAGTCCGACGACGACCTCGCGAAAAAGTCCGGTACGAGAAAATTGACGATCGAAATGGCGAACGAGAAAAGCATTTGGCATGTCCTCCCGACCGGCGAGGCAATTCGAATCGAAAAACCCGGGCAACATTTGGTCATTGAGAAAAAAACCGAGGCCGAAGCGCGACGCTTTCTCATCAAACGGACCGACCTGGGGGAGTAACGAGGCGCCCCTAACCCGATGCATCACAATCGCTTTCCCGGCGGTTTCGCTGGTTCTCGCGGCGCGAGAGATTTGGTAGGCTCTTCTCTATGTCGAAGATTGATCAAGCCAAGGAACGACTCGGTGAACTCTTCATTCTCGGATTCGCCGGGACGGAACTCGCCGATGACACGTCCGCGTTCCTTTCTCAGGCCCGCATCGGTGGCGTCGTTCTCTTCGCGGCGAATTACGAATCGCCGGCCCAAGTCACGACGCTTATCAATCAGGTCCAGGAATGTAGAGCCGGCGACCTTCCCCTTTGGATTACGGTCGATCATGAGGGCGGAAAGGTTCAACGCTTTAAAGAGGGATTCACCCGCCTCCCCGAAGCCGATCTAATCGCAAAAAAGGATTCGCCGAAACTCCTGTTCGAACTCTCCGAAATGATCGCCGCCGAACTGAAGGCGGTCGGAATCAACGTGAACTTCGCTCCCGTCGCGGATATTAACTCGAACCCTAAAAATCCGGTGATCGGAACCCGCGCCTATGGCGAAGATGAAGATACCGTTTCGAAGATGGTCTCGGCATTCGTTCGCGGTCATCTCCACCAGGGCGTCCAGCCCTGCGTGAAGCACTTTCCCGGGCACGGCGACACGACGATCGATTCCCATTTCGCGCTCCCAAAGGTGGAAGACACGCTCGCTGCCCTTCACGATCGGGAATTCCGTCCGTTCGTGAAGGCGTTCAAGTCGGGATGTCGCTGGGTCATGACGGCTCACCTCATGAACCCGAACCTCGACCCGAAATATCCCGCGACCCTTTCGAAAAGAGTTCTCACCGAAATTCTTCGCGACGAAATGAGATATACCGGCCTCATCGTCTCCGACGATTTGGAGATGAAAGCGATTGCAGATCATTTCGGCCCCGAAGAAGCGCCGCGCATGGCGATCGAAGCCGGCTGCGACCTCTTGATCTATCGCTCGGAAGGGGCCGCTCGTCACGCCTACGCGTCCCTCTTGAAGGCCCTCGAGGAAGGACGCCTGGACCCGGAACGCGTGCTCGAATCCGCCGACCTCTCCATGGACCTCAAACGGGAATTTTTGGTACCGTACGGGGTGCTCGATTCGAAAGACGCGGCGAAAAAAACCGGGCTTCCGGAAACCGCCGCCTGGCTTAAAACGAATTTCGCCTTTTAATCGCGTTCTCATCCCATCGTGGGGCTCCCTGGGACAGTCTGAGCTGGCCCGCATGTTGAAGTACTTAAAGTACAGAAACAAGGAGACTCATCTATGAACCCGAACAACATGAATACGACTTCCGGCGCCCCCAAGAAATCCGATGGATCCTTTGGCGCGGATAAGTCCTTTCAGGAAAAGATCATGAGCCAAATCAAGGAGCTCGGTGACTCCATCGAACGAGCCGGCGAAAAAGTCGAGAAGAAGGGCTGGGAAACGATCGGTCAAGCGATCTATAAGCTCGGCAATTCCCTCGAGCACCTTTCCGACAAGAAATTCTCGTCGGATTCGAAGGGCTCCACGAAAGCCTACACCGATAAAGAATTCGACGACAAATCGAAGAAATCCTCCGACACGACGGCCTCGGCCGGAAAAGTCGGAGGAAACGACAGCCAAGCCTACTAAATAGGATAGAGACCGAAGTCACTCGATTCTATGATCGGGTATCGGCGTCGTTACGAAGGATCAGGCTCGGCGTAAAACCCGTCCTGATCCTTCTTTTTTTTAACGCAAGGAGAACCAATTATGAATAGCGATGAGTCCCTTCACGGCCGTAGCGCCGAGGCGCTGGCGAAGACTCGCGACATCGTCCGCGATCTGAGGTTTTGCATGATGACGACCGAGACGCCCGAAGGACGAATCGTCAGTCGCCCGATGACTTGCCACGAGATGGACGCCGACGGCTACCTTTGGTTCTTCGCCGCTCAGGATTCCGAGCAAACCATCGCGCTCGATTTCGACGAGAACGTGAATCTGGCGTTCGCGTGCACGGAAAAGGCGCGCTACCTTTCAATCGTCGGCGTCGCCGAGGTTCTCCGGGATCGCGGGAAAATCGAGGAGCTCTGGAGTCCGGAAGTGAAGGTTTGGTTTCCAAACGGGATGGACGATCCCCGTCTGTGTTTGATTCGAGTCCACGCTCTCAGCGCCGAATACTGGGATAGTCCATCTTCGAAGGTCGTCCGCCTTTTCGGAATCGCGAAGGCCTTCGTCACCGGAAATCCTTACGACGCGAGCGCCGAAAACGGCCGCGTTCGGTTGAACTAAAACCCCGAATATTCCTGGTACAGACCGAAAACCTTACGCAGCGTATCCGCGATCTCGCCGAGCGTGGCCCCGGCGCGCGCCGACTCCATCACTAGCCCCATGACGTTTGCATTGCCGGCGGCGCCGTCGGAAAGGGCACGGAGGGCGCGATCAGTCTCGGTCTGATTCCGTTTGAGCCGCCACGCCTTCGTGCGTTCCCGGGCGCCGTTCTCGAGCTCCGGCGGAATTCGGAGGAGGTCGATCGGCGAACTCGCATTCTCGTCCTTCGGATTGAAACAATTCACTCCCACGACCTTGATTCGGCCGTCGTCGATCGCGCGCTGATCCGCATAGGCGGAGTTCAAAATCTCGTTTTGGACCCAACCGTTTTCGATGCACTTCACGGTACCACCGAGCTTTTCCATCTCGTCGAGGTAAGCGAAACAGCGACGTTCGAGATCCGCAGTCAGATTCTCGATGAAGTAACTTCCCGCGAGGGGATCGACCGTCTGGGTGACGTTCGTTTCCGAAGCGATCACCTGCTGAGTCCGGAGCGCCAGCCGGGCCGACTCCTCGGTCGGAAGCGCCATCGCCTCGTCGAGTGAGTTCGTATGCAAGGACTGGGTTCCGCCGAGAACCGAAGATAATGCCTGGAGAGCGACGCGGACGACGTTGTTCATCGGTTGCTGGGCGGTCAGGGTCGAACCGGCCGTCTGGGAATGGAACCGGAGCATCCACGAACGCGGATCCTTCGCACCGAACCGCTCGCGCATGATCTTCGCCCAAATTCCGCGGGCGGCGCGGAACTTCGCGATCTCCTCGAAGAAGTCAGAATGAACATTGAAGAAGAACGAGAGCTGACCGGCGAAATCGTCGACCGGCAAACCCTTTTTCACCGCCGATTCGACGTAAGTGATGGCGTTCGCGAAGGTGAACGCGAGTTCCTGGACGGCGGTCGAGCCGGCCTCCCGGATGTGGTA
>JAYVXM010000535.1:0-3620 GCA_043785205.1 Bdellovibrionales bacterium | reverse complement strand
CGTCGGCGAGTTCCCTCGCCCGGGCGAGCGATCCTTCCGAAATCTTCGCGACGGTCGCGATTCGGTCGGCGGGAATCTCCTCGGCTTCGAGGAGGGCCGCGACCACCGACTCCGCAAGCGGCCGGAGCCGAAGCATCTGACAGCGGGAGACGACGGTCGAAGGGAGGAGAGAGGGATCCGCGACGGTCAGGAGGAATACCCAACCGGGCGGTGGTTCCTCGAGCATTTTCAGGACGGAGTTCGCGGCGGCGAGGGTCATCCGATCGGCGTCGGAGACGAGGTAGATGCGGGCTCCGCCGCCGAAGCTCGAAAAGCCCTGCTTTTCCTTGATCTCCCGAAAACGATCCACACCGAGGGTGCGTTCGTCGTCCTCGATGCGGATTTCGGTGAAGTCGAGCGAATGGCCGGAAACCGCCCGCAAGCAAGCCGCGCATTCTCCGCACGGTCGGACGCGATTTTCCGCGCGGTCGAATCCGAGGTCGCCGCCGCCGAAGAGTCCACCCGCGGCCTCCGTTTCGAAAAATCCGGCGCGTTCGCACTGGAGGGTCTGGGCGAGGTAGTACGCGATCTCGCGTTTTCCGCAGCCGCGAGGCCCGGTCAGCAGGAGCACGGGCGGAACGCGTTTTGTGGCCTTCCACTGGACGAGCGCCTCGGGAATTCCGGGATGGGCTTCGAGAAGTTTCGGGGCGATGGGGAGCGGGCTCGAATTTTCGCGGGTTTCGTCCGGGACGCGCTTAGGTTTCGTCATCGCTTCCGTTTCGCTTTCCCGAGCGCGGGCACGCGCTTGCGCATTTTCTCGAGGAGTTCGGCGGCCATTTCCGCCGGGGTACCCGAGCGCGCGCGGACCGTAAGAAACCGTCGGGGCTCTTCCCGCATGATCCGGAGGAAACCCTTCCGGACTTTCGCTTGGAACGAAACGCCTTCGGCCTCGAAACGATTCGGGTTCTTCGCGTCGGCCAGGCCCCGCGCGGGATCGATATCGACGAAGACCGTAAGCCGAGGAATCACGCCGCCGGTCGCGATCCGATTCAGCGTCCGCAGGGTCTTCCAGTCGAGTCCGCGCGCCGAGCCCTGGTACGCGAGGGTCGAATCGGTGAACCGGTCGCAGAGGACGATGGCCCCGCGGGCGAGCGCCGGTTCGATCGTCATTTTCAGGTGTTCCGCCCGCGCCGCCTCGTAGAGGAAGGCTTCCGTCCACCGATCCATGGGTTCGTTTAAGATGAGGGTACGGATTTTTTCGGCCACCACGGAACCGCCGGGTTCGCGCGTGGTGACCGCCTCGCGGCCTTCGCGGACGAAGAGTTCGGCGAGCGCCGCGATCAGCGTGGATTTCCCCGCCCCTTCGGTGCCTTCGAATGTGATGAGGATCCCGCGCATGAAGGCCGAGCTTAGTCGGGCGGGGGCCGTCTCGGCAAGCCTACCGGACGGATACTAGTTGTACTGGCCGCCCGGGGTCGGGGGAACGGTATAGGGATCGGTTCCTGGAAGCGGAGCGTGCCCCGGAATCGTGCCGGCTTCGGGAATGATCCGGTCGGCGGGAACCTGGGAGGGATCGACCGGCATCGGCTCGGCGATTTCCCGGTTCGCTTCGGTATCGGACTCGTCGACTTCCTGGTCGTCCTGGGCGGGCGGATCGCGATCGTCGCGGTAACGCGCGCCTCCGCCGGTCGGTCGCGAAGAGCGGCCAGCATTGACGCGACCAGGCATTCCGTGCGCCGGCGGCGGCGGCGCGGTTCGCGGCGAGGTCATTCCGCCGCCACCGGAATTGAGCAGACCGCCGACCGGCGATTGGGGATGCACGGCGGGCTGGCTATCGGGATTCGAAACGTTCTTTCTCGAGGCTGGCCCCTTCGCCGCTTCCTCGGCGTTTTTTCCGCCGACGAGCCGTGTGAATCCGTAGACGGTCAGGCCGAATATCGCGGCGAGGGTGAGGATCAAGAGGAGCTGGGGAGGTACGCGAGGCCCGCTCGGCCGGTTTAACCCTCCGAAAGGGTCGCGCGTCGTCGCTCCGCCACTTTTCTGGTTCGCCTTTTCCCGCGCCGCTTGAATCGCTTGAAAGAGCGCTTCCGTCGGATCCGGCGTCCGGTCGAGTTCTTCCCGGTTCAAAGTGATGATCTTCGATTTTTCAAGCTGCTCGGTCGGCCGCGGCGGCGCCGAAAAATTCGGGTCGACGACCGAGGGATTCGTGATCGTCGCGGTGAAGGGGGCGGACGGTGCGGGTTCGATCGGCGTCGCGAGCGCGGGCTTCGAATAAAGTTCGTCGTAAGCCTCGATCAGATCCTGAGCGCGAACCCAATCACCGTTCATGCGCGCGGCGGTGACCTGCGACGACGCAGGAATTTTCCCGGCCCGAACCATTTCGACAATTTCCTTGGCGGTATGGGGACCCGACTGCTTCCCGCCGACATCAAGGTACCACTCTAGGTCGCTCATTCTTCTTATAAGATTATGAGGAAGTGGACGCGGCGTCAAAGAAAGCGGACCGTCAAAAAGGAAACGGCTCGGAAGTAAAACTTCCGAGCCGTACGAATCGAGTTAGGAATGTCGTTTAGAGGAACGTCACGTTCAAGTTCGCGCCGAGCTGGAAGGCGTCCGCGTTGAACGCCTTCGTGTACATATCGACGTATGGATTAAAGTTGATCGACTTCGTGATGTCGATCGAAGAACCGAATTCGAAATAGGCCCGGTAAAAGCTAGCGACCGGTTCTTTTACGAAGTTCGGCGTTTCGCTGATCGTGTTGTTATTGTGCGAGTGGGCGAACTCCGTGTTGTACGAGAGCGAAATACCGGCGGCGTCGAAGAGTTGATATTCGATCGCAGGTCCGAGGGTAAGTCGGCTGTCGTACAGGTTACCCGATGGGTCTCGGTCTTCACGGTTATACGCGGAGGCCGTGCGCTGGTAATAACGAACCGAATTGTACGACGCGAGACTAAGGCGGGGCGTGATCGAATACGAAAAGTTCTGGCCGGTACGGAGGTAGAAGATCTGCCGGGGGTAGTCCGTTCCGAACCTCGGATAGAAGCGGAAATCTCCGCTCCACTTGAATTTCCCGGATTGATAAAACTTTCCGGCGGCGAGTTTCAGATACGAATCGTCCGGGCGAAAGCCGAATCGTTTACCGTCATTCGCGCCCGGCTCGCTGTCCGCGAAGGACCAGAAGTAGGCGTTATAGGAGAGAGTGAGATTGCTCGAGAGCGCGTAGCCGACCATGACCTTCGTATCGAGTTCGGCCGGGAAGGCGCCGATGCCGTATCCGTTCGTGTGGTCGGGTTGCTCTCCGTTCAGCGGATCCGTCAGAGACGATCCGTAATATTCGAAAGTGACCCCGGCGCGGATGCCGTCGGCAAACGTCTTTTTCTTCGTTTCCTTCGGCGCTTCGGTCGCCGAGGTGCCGGCCGTCAGAGCGGGCATCGACGTCGTCGCGTTCGCGGCGGAGATCGCCGAAGACTGGGGCGTGGTGAGGTTATCTTCCTTCGCCTGCTTCTTCGTGGTGACTTCCTTGCGGGTGGTCGGCTTCTTTTGAACGATCTTTTTCTTCGTGACCGGCGCGGCGCCGTTCGCGTTCGCCGCCGGATTTGGAGTGGTGGTGTCGGCGGTATTCGTTTCCGCCATCGCTCCG
>JAYVXM010000534.1:0-11619 GCA_043785205.1 Bdellovibrionales bacterium | reverse complement strand
AGCAGCCCCAGATCTCGAACTTCTACATCTTCCTCGCGAGCATGGAAGAAGAGGCGAATAATCTTCCGGCGTCGATCGGTGTCCTTGAGCGCGCCTATAAGTACTTTCCGGAGGAAGAACGCGTCCTCTATTACCTCGGATCGCTCTACGACCGCACCGGCGATACGGAAAAGGGCCTGGCGAAGATGGAACAGCTCCTCTTCGTGAACCCGAAGAACGTCGACGCGCTCAATTACCTCGGCTACACCTGGACGATTCTCGGGCGGAAAATGGATCAGGCGGAGGAGTACCTCCGGACCGCGATGAAACTTCGCCCGAATAACGCTTTCATCACCGACAGCTGGGGCTGGCACCTCTTCGTGAAGGGCAAGTTCGCGGAAGCGATACGCACCCTCGAAAAGGCGGTCGCTCTCCGGAGCGACGAAGCGACCATCCTCGAGCACCTCGGCGACGCTTACGCCCGGACAAACCTCCAGGAAAAGGCCTTTGCGACCTACGAGAAGGCGGTCGCCGTCTCGAAGGAGTCGAAGGAAAAGGAAAAGATCGCCGCGAAGCTTGAAAATATTCGGACGGTCCTCGTCCAAAACGGACGGATCAAAGGGGACCGCACGGCCTCCCGGGCTCCGGCTTCCGTCACCGCCGAACCGTCGCCGAAACAGTGAGCGGGGCGTAAGCGTCGGTTTATTAATTCGAGAAAATCGGGCACCGTGGTGAAATGCCGTGTGCCCGATTTTCGTTCGTGTTCCTCGCCGTCCTCATTTCCGGCTGCGCGACCGCGCCGAAACGCGGAGAGTTCACCGACCGCGAGCTCCTCGCCTCCGCTTGCCCGGTGCTCGCGCCAAAGAAGATTACCGGATCGGTTTGGACGAAAATCGAGTCGAATGAGATGTCCGGGCAGTTCCCGGCCACCGTGCTCGTCGAATATCCGCGGAAGCTCGCCGTCGAGGTCACCAACCTGATCGGTTCGCCCCAGGCCTGGCTGACGATCGAGGGCGGGAAGACCGAGCTGAAGTTTACGGCCGAGAACGAAAAAGAATACGGCCGTGCGCCCCGCGCGCGCGACGTCCTCGGGGGTCTTCCCCTCGAGCTCGCCCCGCGCCTCTTCGCCGGCGGCGTTCCCTGCCCGAGCGATGACAAGAATCAGGATATCCGAGTGAAGCAGACGGACGAGGGGGCGCTCGAAATCGTCGCGCTCGACCTTCGAACCCGGGCTTCGACTCGGTACGTCTATTTTTTCACAAAGGTCGCGGCTCGCCCATGGGTACGCGAAGCGGATTACGAAAAACTTGCTCGTCGCGGCCCGCCGAGCGCAAAATCAAACCTCATCAAGATCATTCGCGAGGAACCGAGTGACCCCGATGGCGCCCCGAAACGATGGAGCGCGTCATCGAGTCATGGGGAAATTCGAGTGCGGTGGAAAGATCGGACGGTCGAAACGGTCGTCGATAGCCAACGCGCTGAAAGTCTTGTGAAATAACTGCGGAGTTTCGCACCGCGGAATTGACTTAGAATCCCCGCCCAAGTTAGCTATGCGGCATCAGGGTTTCTGGAACGGAGCTTTCTTAGTTTATGATCCATTTTAAAAAATCTCGATTGGCACGGAGCGTGTTCGCGCTCCTGTTCGGAACGAGCCTTTTCTTCTCCTCCGGCTGCACGAAGAAAAATGACCTCGATCCCACGAATACTTTCTACACTTCATCGACCGCGAAAATTAAGGGACTCGATCCGGCGTTCTCCGACGACCTTTATTCCGGTCTCGAAACGATGCGCATCTACGAAGGCTTGCTTCAGTACAAATACTTGAAGCGCCCCTACGCGCTCGAGCCGTGCCTAGCCGAAGCGATGCCGACGATTTCGAAAGACGGAAAGACCTATACCTTCAAGCTCAAGAAGGGCGTCGTTTTCCAAGATGACAAGGCCTTCAAAGGGACTAACGGCAAGGGTCGCGAACTCGTCGCCGAGGATTTCGTCTACTCCTTCAAGCGGCTCGCCGATCCGAAGCTCAACTCCCCGATGTGGTGGTTGTTCGACGGAAAAATCGAAGGCCTGAACGAATGGCATGACGCGGGCTCGAAATCGGGCAAGCCCGACTACGCGGCGCCGATCGCCGGCCTCCGGGCCGTCGACGCCTCGACGCTCGAGATCAAGCTGAAGACCCGTTCGTACCAGTTCATCTTCGCGCTCGCCATGCCCGCCACAGGCGTCGTCGCGAAGGAAGTGGTCGAAGAGTACGGCGCGGAATTCCTGAACCATCCCGTCGGAACCGGCGCGTTCAAGCTCGCCGAATATAACCCGAGCTCGAAGATCGTCTACGTGAAGAACCCGTCCTATCGTCACGAGGTCTATCCTTCGGAAGCCGATGCCGAAGATACGAAACTCGGTCTCCTCGCGGATGCCGGGAAGCCGCTCCCGCTCGTCGATAAGATCGTTATGACGGTTCACGTGGAGTCCCAGCCGCAGTGGCTGAACTTCATGCAGGGGAATCTCGACGCGGCGCCGATCCCGAAGGATAACTTCGCCCAGGCGATCACCGGTCCGAACAAGGAACTTACGCCGGAGCTGAAGGCGAAGGGAATTGTACTCTATAAGGAGCCCTCCCTCGATATCACGCATACGAGCTTTAATATGACCGATCCGGTCGTCGGCAAGAACAAGCTTCTCCGTCAGGCGATCTCGATGGCGATCAATACGTCGGAAGAAATCGAGCTGTTCTACAATGGCCGGGCGATTTCGGCAGAAGGGCCGATCCCTCCGGGACTCGCGGGCTACTCGGAAACCCTGAAAAACCCGTACAAAGTCTACAGCGTCGAAAAGGCCAAGGCGCTACTGGCGAAAGCCGGTTATCCGGATGGCAAGGGACTCGCGCCGCTCGAGTATCTCTCGCTCGCCGACACGACCGCCCGCCAGATGACGGAATACTTCCAGAAGGAAATGTCCGCGATCGGAATCCAGGTCAAGGTCCAGACCTTCTCCTGGCCGGAGTTCCAGCAGTCGCTCAAAAACAAGAAGGGCCAGCTGTGGTCTTTCGCCTGGGGCGCCGATTATCCGGATGCTGAAAACTTCCTCCAGCTCTTCTACTCGAAGAACGGCTCGCCGGGCCCGAACGATTCGAACTACGCGAATCCGGAGTTCGACAAGATGTACGAGAAGTCGCTCACGATGAACGACTCTCCGGAGCGAACCGCGCTTTACCAGAAGATGGCGGCCGTCGTGATCGAAGATACGCCGTGGGCGTTCGGCACTCACCGAGTCACCTTCGGCCTCACCCATCCTTGGTTGAAGAATTACAAACCCCATGAGTTTAACCACGGGATGTCGAAGTACTACCGAATCGACACGAGTTTAAGGAAGTAAGGGAGGAGGCGCGGAACGGATCCCTTTCCGGTTTCGCGCCTCGCTTCCCCTTCAAAAGAGGGTAACGCGTATGTTTACTTTTCTGGTTAGACGGATCATTGGGACCATCCCGATCGTGTTCGGGGTCGCCCTCGTGGTCTTCGTCCTCTTCAATATCGTCGGTGGCGATCCCGCCCTTATGATGGTCGGGAAGCACGCGACCGCCCAACAGATCGCGGATATTCGGCACGAGTACGGACTCGACCTTCCGCTCGTCGTTCAGTTCGTGCATTACCTGCGCGACATCCTGACTTTCGACTTCGGTCGGAGCTACGCCACTCGCCAGAAGATCTCCGACATGATCCTGAACGGGATCGGCCCGTCGCTTTCGTTGACGCTACCGGCGTTCTTCCTGACGACGACGGTTTCGGTCCTTCTGGGACTCCTCGTCGCCTACTTCCGCGGTCGGATCATCGATCGCCTTTCGGTTTTCCTCTGCGTCGTCGGGATGAGCATCCCGGCGCTCGGTTATATCCTCTTCGGTCAGTACTACCTCGCGTACGAGCGCCGCTGGTTTCCGATCTCGGGTTACGATTATTCGTTCCCGGGCCGGTTCGAATATCTCGCGCTCCCGATTCTCCTCTGGCTCATGCTCTCGATCGGCTACGACGTCCGGTTCTTCCGGACCGCGATCCTCGAGGAGACGAATCAGGACTACGTCCGCACCGCGAGGGCGAAGGGCGTCTCGGAGCCGCTCGTTTTCCTCAAGCACGTCCTGAAGAATTCGATGGTTCCGATCGTAACGAACGTCGTGCTCGAGATTCCGCTCCTCGTGCTCGGCTCCTTCCTTTTCGAGACGTTCTTCGGGATTCCGGGCCTCGGCTCGATCACGATCGACGCGCTCCATAACTCGGATCTTCCGGTGATCAAGACGATGGCGTTCGTCATCTCGCTTCTCCTGATCTTCGGGAATATTCTCACTGACGTCGTTTACGCGCTCGTCGATCCGCGGGTGAAACTCTCATGACGACCGCCACGACGACTCCGGTAGATACCGCCGATCTCCTCAAGCCGCTTCCGAAGGGACGTTCCCTCTGGCAGCTTGGCTGGATGCGGCTCAAGCGGGACAAGTACGCGATCGCCTGCGCGACGATCATCGCGTTCTATTTCGTGATCGCGATCCTTTCCCGTCTCGACCTCATCGGTTCTCCCTGGGATCTGAAGGTCGGCGAGAGCTACGGTCGGCCGGATACTTCCCATTTCCAGACCTTCCTCGGAATGGATATTTTCGGTCGCAGCGTGATGTACAAAACGATCTACGGACTTCGAATCGCGATGTCGATCGGGTTCGTGACGGCCCTGATCGCCGTTCCGCTCGGAGCCGCGATCGGAGCGATCGCCGGTTATTACGGCGGTTGGATCGACGAAGTCATCGTTTGGTTCTACACGACGCTCTCCTCGATTCCCGATCTCCTCCTTCTGATCGCGATCAGCTACGCCCTCGGGAAGGGAATCACGGCGATGTACATCGCCCTAATCTCTACGTCCTGGATCGGCGTCGCGCGGGTCATGCGGGGAGAGTTCATCAAGCACAAGACCCGGGAATACGTGGTCGCGGCGGATTCGCTCGGCGCTTCGGATTTCTCGAAGATCTTCAAGCACATCCTTCCGAACGTTTCCCACTTCCTCATCCTCAGTTTTTCCCTCCAGTTCCTCGGAGCGATCAAGGCGGAGGTCATTCTGACTTTCCTCGGCGTCGGGATCCAAGGACTCCCTTCTTGGGGTACGATGATCGACGACGCGAAACTCGAACTCGCGCGCGGCGTGTGGTGGCAGCTGACCGGCGCGACGGTCGCCATGTTCGTCGTAATCCTAGCCTTCAACATCCTCGGCGACTCGCTCCGCGACGCCCTCGATCCGAAAATCAAGTGAGCCACGCATGAGCGAAAAAATCCTCGAAGTAAAAAATCTAGAAACTTCCTTCCGAGTGGAGGAGGGGACTGTGAAAGCCGTCGATAACGTGAGTTTCGACGTTTACCTCGGGAAAACCACGGGGATCGTCGGGGAGTCCGGCTGCGGAAAATCCGTGACGTCGCTCTCGATCATGCGACTGATCCCGAATCCACCCGGGAAAATTTCCGGGGGGGACATCCTTTATAAAGGGAAGAGTCTCCTCGGGCTTTCCGCCGCCGAAATGCGGAAGATTCGCGGGAACGAAATCTCCATGATCTTCCAGGAGCCGATGACGTCGCTGAACCCCGTCTTCACGATCGGGAACCAGATCATCGAGGCGATCGCGCTCCACCAGCGTGAGCTCACGAAGAGACAGTGCCGCGAAAAGGCGATCGAGATGTTGAAGATCGTCGGCATTCCTTCGCCCGACACTCGGATCGACGATTATCCGCACCAGCTCTCGGGCGGGATGCGCCAACGGGTCATGATCGCGATGGCGCTTTCCTGTAATCCTCACGTTCTCATCGCCGACGAACCGACCACCGCGCTCGACGTCACCATCCAAGCCCAGATCCTCGAACTCCTTCGCGGACTCCAGGACAAGGTCGGCATGGCGATGATCCTCATCACCCACGATCTCGGAGTCGTGGCCGAAAGCTGCGACGACGTCATCGTCATGTATGCCGGCAAGGTCGTCGAGCAGGGGACCGTCGGGGAAATTTTCAAGAATCCGCGCCATCCCTACACGCAGGGTCTCCTGAATTCGATCCCGACGCTCGCGAAGGATCCGACCGGGAAGGTGAAGAAGAAGCGGCTCGAGACGATCGCCGGGATCGTGCCGAGCCTACTCGATCTCCCTAAGGGCTGCCGATTCCAGGACCGCTGCCCACACGTGATCGACGCTTGCCGTCCGGTGGAGCCGGAACTTCGAGTCATCAAGCCGGATAACCACCTCCCGCACGCGATTCGTTGCATCCGGGACATCGAACGGAAGGCCGACGTATGAGCCTGAACACCTCTCTCAGCACGAGTCCGAAGACCGGCGAGACGCTCCTCTCCGTGAGGAACCTCGTAAAGAGCTTCCCGATCAAGGGCGGGATTCTGAATCGCGAAGTCGCCAGCGTGCGCGCCGTGGCCGACGTCTCGTTCGACATCAAGCGCGGCGAAACGCTCGGGCTCGTCGGCGAGTCCGGATGCGGAAAATCGACGCTCGGACGTTCGATCCTTCGGCTGATCGAACCGAGCGCCGGCCAGGTTTTTTTCAAGGGACGCGACATCACCAAGCTCGGACCCGAAGAGATGCGCCGCCTTCGCCGGCAAATGCAGATCATCTTCCAGGATCCTTACGCTTCGCTGAATCCACGGATGACAGTCGAACAAATCCTTTCCGAACCGCTCGAAATCCACCACCTTGCCGGAAACAAAGCCGAAAAGCGGAAGCGGATCTTCAACCTGATGGACCTCGTCGGGCTCCGTAAGGAAACGGTATCGCGCTACCCGCACGCATTCTCCGGCGGTCAGCGCCAGCGGATCTGCATCGCTCGCGCGCTCGCGGTCGAGCCGGAGTTCATCGTTTGCGACGAACCGGTGTCCGCCCTGGACGTTTCGATCCAGGCCCAGATCGTGAACCTGCTTCAGGATCTCCAGAAGGAACTCGGCCTCACGTACCTCTTCATCGCGCACGACCTGAAGGTCGTCGAACACATCTCGACTCGCGTCGCGGTGATGTACCTCGGAAAGATCGTCGAGGTCGCCGAAAGCGAAGTGCTCTACCAGGACCCCCAGCATCCGTATACGAAGGCTCTTTTGTCGGCAATTCCGATCCCGGATCCGACGCTGAAAAAGGAGCGCGTAATTTTACGGGGTGACGTTCCTTCGCCGATCAATCCACCCCGGGGATGCTATTTCCATCCTCGCTGTCCGGTCGTTCAGGACAAGTGCCGGACAGTCTGGCCGAGCCTTTACGAGATCGAAGGACCGAGTACGGAGCATGAGGCGGCTTGCCACTTCGCGCGGAAACGTCATCGGACTGACGATAGTTTGCTCGGAGACGAGTAAGGTTTTTGACGATTGGGCGATTTTCCGGTTTCTGACCGGTTTTCCGTCGAAAACGAGCGTCGGTTTTATTTCACAAGCGCGTCGCGATCAATCTTTCCCCTATGTTTTCCGATGAGTACTTGAAGGCGGAGAGCCTTTCTCGGCGACTTTCATGACGAAAGCCGCCGCGAGAGAACCGGCTTCAAATGTAGCTATCCATGGAATTCCGAACACGAAAACTGCCGAAAGCAAAAGCGGCAGAATTATCATCCTTCCTCGTCGACTCGGCGGTGCCTTATCGGCCCTTGCCCGCACCCGTTTATATCCTCCTTCCCCGAAATGAAAAACTCGTCTCCGTGAAAGGTCCATTCGACTTTTTTACGGCGCGGGATATCGAACGCCTGAAACACGGAGGATCGTTTTATTACGGGCCGATTTACAGCCGAGTGCAGCCGTTTCAAGCCGTCGCGCGCGATATCCGGAAAATGCTCGGATGGAATGTCCCGAACGCAACGGACGTTCTCGAACCGTCGCCGTATGAGATTTCAGACGCGGTTTTACGGAAGCTCGGAGCGATCTGGGCTCCGATGTCGACGGTGAACGGAGCCGACCGGGACGGCCCGGTCGGGATCGAAAGTTATTTCGCGGTCGCTTTCGCGAACGAGCTTTGCGAGCCGATCCCCGGGAGCTGGCTCGAACTTGCACGCGAAAAAGATCCGGATTTCTACGAGCTTTCGCTTCTACGCGCGGGAGTTTTCGTATTTCTCGCCCTTCATCTCGGGTATCTCGATCTCAATCTCCTCAGCGCATACCGGATTCGTTTCTTTCACGAAGCGACTCAAATCTTCGGATCCGGCGGCGCGGACGCCGTTCCGCTTTCTTTCGAGCTCGCGGAGCTGAAACGGTGGACGGAAACCCTCATCCACTCGCCGGAAGTACTCACGATCTCGAGCGATCAGTTCGAACACTCGATCGCGCGAGTGACTCAGAAATTGAAATCGCGGTTACGTCGGGTTCGGAGGGAACTCGCCGATCCGGCGGCCATTTTCGCGCATACCTATGACGACGGTGGACTCGGAAACCATCGTCCCGATGACGGAGAGGAGGACCATGGCGGATAGCATGCGTTCCATCAACTCTTTCGGCGTCGCCGGCCTCCTCGGCCGGAATGGCGACGTGTTCTATTCGAACGATATCCGCGCGCGAAACATCGGCCGGGTATCCGATCTCTTAGCGGCGAAACTTCGCGAATCGGATGTCGATGAATTACGACTCCGCGCCCTTCTCGTTTACGGAATTTACGGGATTTACGCGCTCCGCGGGCTGAAACCTCACCACCTCGAGGACGTACCTCCCCTTTCGATCGAGATCGGCATCGATTCGGTTCACGTCGCGATCGCGATCGCCTTTCATTGGGAAGCCGACCAGATTCCGAATTGGAAGGGACTCGCCGAGCGAGTGGATTCCGGCCAGGGCGGGGCGCCGTTCGAGAAGACTCTCGAGTGGATCGCTCGCCAAAGCGGCCAGGTGATCGTGCGTTACGACGAGAAGGATCGCCGGATCGAAATCGTGTCTATTTTGAACCGGGAGGAAAGCGGACGTCGGGATCCGACCATGGTCGTGGCGATCGATCCGAAAAGTATACCGCTTCTTGAAGTGTCGAATTACGTCGAACTCGGGGATTTGAATTTTTCGAAATTGCTTCGAAATCCGACCTCGGTGGACGCCACGCGAGTGATCGCGGGCGGAGGCGAGGAAGTCCTGGCAGAAAAGCGTTTCGAGTCCGAGAAGGCGGCCATTGATCCAAACGCCCTCCGGGAGATCCGCGAGGAATACGAATCGACCCTCAGCGAACTGAGAAATACCGTTCACCAGCTGAAAGAACGGCTCGAAGAAGCGGAAAATATCGCCAGCGAACGGACTTTCAAGGCCGACGCGACCCTCGAAGAGGATGCTCCGATTCTCGTCAAGGGCGCGGAGGCGCCGGTGGAAAAGAAGGATGACTGGGGATTTCATTTCCTGAAGCAGGTCTGGCCGTTCGCTCCGAAGGACGGCGAAGAGCCGGAAGTCGCCGAATCCGGCGATCCGGTTCGGGATGCCGATACGAGAGACTCCGATTCGTCGGACATCGCGCTCGTCGCAGATTCTCCGCTCGATGATGGCGGAAATCCCGCGACCGAAGCGGAGCGCGCGGCGGAAGCCGCGCTACGGGAACTGCAGGAGTTCGCGAAAACGAAAAAATCAAAAAAAGTCGAAGCGACGCTCCACGAGATTGAGGAAGAGGTCGAACCGAACAAGGCGAAACGTTGGATCGATACCCTCTCCTCCGAGCTTCTTCAGGAAAAAGCCAAGCTGAACGAGCTCCAAAAGAACCTCACCAAGCAGATGCGCCAGCGCGACCTCGAATTCAAGACTTCCGAGCTCGCGCTTAAGCAGGAATTGAAACGCAAAGAGGAAATCATCTATCAACGCCAAGCTTCCATTGAGAATAAGAACGACCAAATCGCCCAGCTGAATCTCGCGGTCGAGCGGGCGTCCGCGACGACGAATGACAAAGAAGCCCAACTGATCAAGGTGAAACTCGACCGCGCTCAGCGCATCGCCCAAATGAAGGAAGAGGAAGCGAAGGCGCTCCTCGCTAAGGTCCGGGATCTCGAAAACCGACTCATCGTCGCCCAGGCGAAAGCTCAGAAGGGAAACGACCTCCAGGTCGCCACCAAGCTCCAAACCCTCGAGAAAAAAGTCGATGACTACAAGCGAATCAACCAGCGGCTCATGGAGTCCTTGAACTCCCAAAAGGATAAATCGACCGATAAGGAAGTCGGGGATCTTCGGCGGAAGATCGACCATCTCGAGCGCCTGAACGTCGAGTCGAAACGAACCCTCGAGAAATCCGCGTTCAAACTTCGGGAACTCCAGGAGTCGGAGAGGAAACTCCAGAGCGATTTCGCCCGCGCGGTCGATGAAAATCGGAATCTCCGGAAGAATATGGCCCGAGGAAGCGGCGAGTCGGGCGGCGGCCAAGCCGCCTAGTTCTCGCGGTTCTTTACCCGACGCCGGCGAGACGCTACTCTTTCGGGAATGCGCGAGAATTTTTCTTTCCTATCCCGGACTCTCCGACGCGTTTGGCTCCAGACGGCGATCCTCGCGGTTTTGTTGTCCGGACATATCGTGCTCGAATTTCTGCCCGAGGCGAAGCAACACCCCACTTATTTTAAGATCCTTTCGTTCACAGGCGTTTGGATGGTCGCCTGGATCGTTTCCCGCGTGATTACGGTTTTCCGCGAAGCCCCGTTCGTCGAGGCGAAGCTCGCTCCGAACCTCCGGCCGCTCGTTTTCGCGTTCGCGCGGATCGCGATCTACTCGCTCGCTTTTCTCGTCGCTCTCGATTCGATAGGCGTTTCGATCACGCCGCTGCTTGCCTCCCTCGGCGTCGGCTCGCTGGCCGTCGGACTCGCCCTCCAGGACACGCTCGGAAACCTTTTCTCCGGAATCTACCTCTACGTCGACCGGCCGATCGCGATTGGCGATTGGATCCGGCTCGAAAATGGAATGGAGGGTCAAGTGGTCGCGATTGGTTGGCGAAGTACCCACCTTCAGGTTCCTCAGGAGAACCGGGTGGTCATCCCGAACTCGAAGCTTTCGTCCTCGGTGCTCGTGAATTACAACCTCCCCTTGCCGGGAACGACCCTGATCCTCTCGCTCGGAGTGGCCTACGAAGCGGATCTCGGTCGAGTCGAAGCGACGCTCATCGAAGCGGTCGGACGAGTCGCGGCTCGACTCACGGGCTTCTTCGACGGCGGCGGCGAACCCTCGGTTCGGTTCACGAAGTTCGGAGAATCGGGCATCGACGTGAACGTCGGCGTAAAGGTCCGGTCGTTTCCGGACCAGGCCATCGTCCGACACGAGTTAATCAAGGAAATCCAGGCGAGTTTCGCGCGTGCGTCGATCGAGATTCCGTACCCGCGACGAGATATTCGCCAGCTCGCGACGACGCATTGAACTCGCGACGCATTTCGGTCTATAAATAAAACGAAAGAACGAAAGCCCTCGTGGTGGAATTGGTAGACACGCTGGTCTTAGGAACCAGTGGCGCAAGCCGTTCCGGTTCGAGTCCGGACGAGGGCACCAGATTAATAACGCTACCGGTCATCGCTTTAGGCTTCCGCGAACGAAACCAGGAATTCCGGACACTGGCCGACAAGAAGATTCGAAAGCGACCACCGGCTCTTCTTCGCATTCTTCGCGCCGGTCGAACGCGGGCCCGGGCCCCGTTCCGCAGCCCGCGCAGTTTTC
>JAYVXM010000533.1:0-11621 GCA_043785205.1 Bdellovibrionales bacterium | reverse complement strand
CCTTCTTAAAAAAGGAAAGGCGGGGCTCGCGCCCCGCCTTTTTTTATAACGAATAGAGAGAATGGCCGGACCGAAGCGGATGGAACTCGAATTCGAACGGATCGAACCGAAGCCAGATCGAGAGCCAGATCCAGTTCGCCCGGCCCTTCACGTGTTCGATCGGGATCGCGCCGATGAAACGGGAGTCGTCCGAAAAATCCCGATTGTCCCCCATGACGAAAACCCGCCCCTCGGGAACGGAGTAGGGCCCGAAGCTTTCCGAGACGAAATTATTGCGGTCGAGGAAGATCCAGTGGTCGAGACCGTCGGGATTTTCCCCCGGCCGCGTAAGGCGTTCGCGATAGACCTGCATTTCGGTCTCGTCGAGCTTCGGATCGCGGAGATCGCTGAAGATCTTCTTCGCCGCTTCCGGCGCGGCGGGCTCGGACTTCATCTCGACGTCATTCACGAAGAGTTTTCGGTCCCGAACCCGAATCACGTCGCCGGGAAGGCCGATCACGCGCTTGATGTAATTGATTTCGGGATTCCGCGGGCTTTCGAAGACCACGATATCGCCGCGTTCGGGACCGGAGCGGCGAAAGAGGACCACGGGCTTCCCGAAGTACTCGGTGAATGGCACCGTGAAGCGATAAGCGAACTTATTCACGAAGACGTGATCGCCGATGAGGATCGTCGGGATCATCGATCCGGAAGGAATCTTGAAGGACTCGAAAAAACTCGAGCGGATGAAAAAGACGAGGAGCAGGGCGATCAGGATCGATAGGACATGATCGAGGACGCCGCGAAATCCGACGCGGAAGCGATCCGCCGATCGCATTATCTCAGGACCGTACCGATGCGCGCGGGCTTGAAGGAATTCTTATCGGTGTCCTTCATGTCGAACCACATCGAAAGCCAGATGACTTCGGCGCGGCCGGAAATATTCTCGAACGGAACGAGACCCCAGAAGCGGGAGTCGTTCGAGAAGTCGCGGTTATCGCCCATGACGAAAAGGTGGCCACCGGGGATTTTCGCCGGCTCGAAGTTCATCGTGTAGTCGTTGTTCTGGTCGAGGAGGATCTTATGCTCGTGGCCGCCCTCGATCTTCTCGCGGAGAAGCTTCATGTGCGAGTCGCCGTAACGGGGGTCGCCGATGTCCTTGAGCTGCGCGAGTTTTTCGTCGGTCGGCGCTTCGGACTGCGGAAGCGCCTGGCCGTTGATATAGACGACCTTATTCCGAACTTCGACGGTGTCTCCGGGAAGGCCGATCACGCGTTTGATGTAATGGGTGTCCGGTTCCTTCGGGTAGAGGAACACGATGATGTCGCCGTGTTTCGGGGCTTCGCGCTTGATCAACGTGATCGGGGCGCCGAAGAGATCCGAAAACGGAAGCTTCAAGCCGTAGGCGAACTTATTCACGAAGATGAAGTCGCCGACGTAGAGGGTCGGGATCATCGAACCGGACGGAATCTTAAACGGCTCGACGATGGCCGATCGAATCGCGAAGACGATCAAGAGCGCGATGGCGAGTTGCCAGATCTGCTCGAAAACGTAACGAAGCTTCGCGTTTCCGGCGGGCTTCGCGTGCGCGTAGGGATTTCCGTTCTTTTCGGTAACCGACTCTTTCGACTCGCTCATGATTCGACTACCATAACTAAGATAGGACCCGCAGGGAAGCTATGAAGACGATCGACCGGTATATCATCGCCCTTTTCTTGAAAAACATCGCGGTCGCGGCGTTCGGATTAACCGCCATTTACTTGTTCCAGCAGGTCACCGGAATGCTCCTGGACGAGAATTTCCCCGCCCGCCAAGTGCTGACCTTCAACCTATTCCAGATCCCGGCCATTCTCGTGCAGATGATTCCCCCCTCGGTCCTGATCGGAACGGTTTTGACGCTCTCCGGCTTAAACCGAACGAATGAACTCACCGCAGTATTTTCGCTCGGCATCGGATTGAAGCGGATTATGGCTCTGCTGCTCGTCTTCGTCTTCGCGATCAGCCTGGGCACCCTCTTCCTTCAGGACAGCGTCCTTCCCGGGCTGTTCAAGCGCCGGACGAATTACTACTGGCGGGAGATGAAGAATCGCACCGATTTCTACCTCGATGTGAAACAGAACAAAGTCTGGTACCGCTCGAAAAATCTCATCTACAATCTTAAGGCCTTCGATTTGAAGACCCAGCAGATCCTCGGGATGACCGTCTATTCGTTCGACGACCGGTTCAATCTCGTCCAGACCGTGGAATCGGAGAAGGCGCTCTTCACGCCGCAGGGCTGGAAGCTCATGAGCGGAACGGTCACCCAGTTTATGGATTCCGATCCCTTTCCGGTGAATGAGAAATTCAACGAACTCCGGCTTCAGATCCCGGAAACCCCGAAGGATTTTCAAGAAATCGAAAAGGAAGTCGACGGCCTCCGGCTCGGCGAACTCGGGAGCTACATCGATCGCGTGAAAAACGCGGGGCTCGATACGAAGAGTTACCAGGTAAAATTCCATTCGCGCTTCAGCCTGAGCTTCATCCCGATCGTAATGTGCATCATCGGCATTCCATTTTCCGTGCGCGGGCGGCGGGAAGGCGGGCTCGCGAAGGACCTCGGCATCTGCCTCGCCGTCACCTTTTTTTATTGGCTTTTTTATTCGATCGGACTATCCCTGGGATCGAATGGCGCGGTGCCTCCTTTGGTGGCGGCTTGGGGCCCGACCCTGATTTTCATGGGTTTTGCGCTGATTCTCGTCGCACGACAGGAAAAGTAGCGGCAGGAAAAGGATGAAGTAGGGCCATGGCGAAGCTGAAGATCTACGCATTTCCGGACATCGTACTGACGAAGAAGGCCCTGCCGATCTCGCGCGTGGAAAAATCTTACTTTAAGCTCGCTGACGACATGTTCGAAACGATGTACGACGCCCCCGGAATTGGGCTCGCCGCGAACCAGGTCGGCGTCCTCGAACGGATCCTCGTCCTCGATGTCGAATACGACTACGAGGAACTCGAGGACGAACTCGCGATTCCGCCGAAGCTCCCGCCGGGCGCCGAAGTCTTCGGGCGCTCGATCGTGACGAAGCGAAAACCGATCATCATCATCAATCCCGAGATCATCCGGAAAGAGGGAAAGATCACGACCTCCGAGGGCTGCCTTTCGGTTCCCGAATACACGGCCGAAGTCGAGCGCGCGAAAAAAATCACGCTTCAATATCAGAACATCGACGGCCTCACGAAGACGCTCGACGCCGAAGAACTTCTCGCGGTCGCGATCCAGCACGAGATGGATCACCTCGAAGGACGCCTCTTCATCGATCGCCTCAGCCCGCTCAAGAAGGAGCTCGCTCAGAAAAAACTCCGCAAGGAACGCTCCGAACGCGAGGGCGGTCACGATATTCTCAGCCCGCGAGCCGCGAAAAAGCGGGGCTTTTAGGTGACGACGCCGCTGAGGGTGGTGTTCATGGGCACGCCGGCATTCAGCGTCCCCGCGCTTGAAAGAATCCAGGCCGCCCATACGATCGTCGCGGTCTATACCCAGCCCGATCGCCCGGTCGGACGCGGACTCGCGCTGAAATTTTCCGCGGTGAAGGAACGCGCCCTCGCGCTCGGACTTCCCGTCCACCAGCCGGAAAAGCTCACGCTGCCCGGAGAATACGAAAAACTCGCGGAGCTTCGCCCCGACACGATCGTCGTCGTCGCGTACGGGCAGATCCTCCGGCAGAACGTCCTCGATCTCCCACGCGTCGCTTGCATCAATATCCATTCCTCGCTCCTCCCGCGCTGGCGCGGAGCCGCGCCGATCCACCACGCCGTCCTCGCCGGCGACGCGGTCACCGGCGTGACGACGATGAAGATGGTTCGCGAGCTCGACGCCGGCGACATCTATGAACAGATCGAAACGCCGATCGGCGCGCGGGAAAGCGTCGGCGAACTTCACGATCGACTCGCGCTTCTCGGGGGGGACCTCATCCTCTCGACGATCGCGGGCCTCGCGGCGGGAACGCTCGCGGGCCGAGCCCAGGATCCCGCGCGGGTCACCCACGCCGCGAAACTTACGAAGGAAATGGAAGGACTCGATCCCGCGCTTTCCGCGAGCGAGCTCGATCGGCGCGTACGGGCGTTGAATCCCTGGCCGGGCACGAGCTTCGCGCTCGAGATCGAGCGGGACGGATCCGTCGCGAAAGAACGTGTAAAAGTGCGTCAAACCGTCCCCCATCCGACGCTCGCCGCGGCCGCGGGGATGCTCCAAGAGCGGGCGGGGATGCTCCTCCTCGGAACGGCGCAGGGCGCCCTCGAAATTCAACGGATCCAACCCGAGGGAAAAAAGGAAATGGACTCCGCGTCCTTTCTGAACGGCCTAAAGGGCCGTGGAATCACTTTGCCTCTTCGGGTACGCTCGGGCTGATGGGAAAATCGTCGACCACACTCTCTTGGAAACGGCTGCAGGCCCGGGCTTTCGAATCCGGCGTGATCGCCCCTTCGATCCTCTCTTCGGATTTTTCGGCGCTCGGCGCCGAGGTGAAATCGGTCGAGAAGGCCGGCGCCGAATGGTTCCACGTCGACGTCATGGACGGCCATTTCGTGCCGAATCTGACGATCGGGCCGGTCGTCGTGAAGTCGCTTCGGAAAGCGACGAAGTGCTACCTCGACTGCCATCTCATGGTCTCCCGCCCCGAAGACTGGGTCGATGGTTTCGCCGACGCGGGCGCGGATCTCATCACGGTGCACGCCGAAGCGACGGCTCATCTCGATCGGCTTCTGAACCAAATTCGCGAACGCGGCTGCCAGGTCGGCGTCTCGATCAATCCGGCGACGCCGGTTTCGGCGATCGAGGACGTTCTTCCTCTCGTCGATCTCGTCCTCGTCATGAGCGTGAACCCGGGATTCGGTGGGCAGAAATTCATTCCGGCCGCGCTGAAAAAAATTCAACGCCTGACCGAACTTCGCCGCGAAAATCGGTTCGTGATCCAGGTCGACGGTGGGATCCATACCGGAACCGCCCAGTCGGTGCGCGAGGCCGGTGCGGACTGCTTCGTCGCGGGCTCCGCGATCTTCGACGCGAAGAACCGGGGGGCCGCCTTTCGGAAGCTCGCCGCCGCGATCGATCTGGGGAACTAGATGAAGGCGTTCAAGCTCGGTCGCGATAAAGTTACCCTCGAGGCGGTCCGCGAAGTGGCCCTCTTCGACCGGAAAGTCGTCCTCGTCCCGACGGCGAAGAGGAAAATCCTCCGCGCCTATCGCTATCTCCAGAGCCGAACCGCCGCCGGCGAAACGATCTACGGCGTGAACACCGGGTTCGGACTCCTCTCGACCGTGCGCATCCCCGACGCCGATCTCGAGGACCTTCAATATAACCTTCTCCGCTCGCACTCGGTCGGCATGGGCGCGCCGATCACGATCCCGCAGGCGCGCGCGATGCTCTTTCTTCGCGCGGTAAATCTTTCCCTCGGGCATAGCGGCGTTCGCGTCGGTCTCGTCGAGCAATGCTTAAAGCTCCTAAACGCGAATGTTACGCCGTGGATCCCCGAGCAGGGTTCGGTCGGTGCAAGCGGTGACCTCGCGCCCCTCTCCCACCTCTCGCTTGTCCTGATCGGCGAGGGTCGCGCCTACCACCGCGGAAAACTCATGGACGGGGGCCGGGCGCTGAAAGCCGCTCGGATCAAACCGATTCGCCTCGGACCGAAAGAGGGCCTCGCGCTGATCAACGGGACCCAATTCATGACCGCGCTCGGCGCGCTCGCGCTCCTCGACGCCGAATACGTCTGCGACGTCGCGGACCTCACCGGGGCGATCTCCGTCGAGGCCCTCAAGGGAACGACGACGCCGTTCGCGCCGGAAATCCAGACGGTCCGCCCCCATCCGGGCCAGGCGCTCGTCGCTAAGCGCCTCCGCGCGATCCTCACGCCGAAAGGATTCGAGTCCGAAATCACGCACAGCCACGAAGACTGCGGGAAAGTTCAGGACCCGTATTCGCTCCGCTGCATGCCCCAGGTTCACGGCGCGAGCCGCGATACGCTTCGGTTCGTCCGCGAAGTCCTCGAGCGCGAAATCATCTCGGTGACGGATAATCCACTCGTCTTTCCGGCGAGCGGAAAGGTTCTTTCCGGCGGGAATTTCCACGGCCAGATCATCGCGATCGCGATGGACGCCCTTTCGATCGCGATGGCGGAGATCGGTTCGATCTCGGAGCAGCGAATCGAGAAGCTCGTGAATCCCGCGATGTCGGGCCTTCCGGCGTTCCTCGTTCAGGAAGGCGGCGTGAATAGCGGCTTCATGATCGTCCAGGTCGCGGCGGCGAGCATCGTCTCGGAAAATAAGACGCTCGCCCATCCGGCCTCGGTCGATTCGATTCCGACTTCCGCCGACAAGGAAGATCACGTCTCGATGGGCGCTTGGGCCGCCCGCAAGGCGACGAAGATCCTCGAAAATGTCCGCCGGGTGATCGCGATGGAAATGCTCGCGGCGACGACCGGTCTTGAATTTCACCGGCCGCTCCGTTCCTCGCCGAAAATCGAGGCGACGATCCGCACGCTCCGGAAGCGCGTCCGTCCGATCACGAAGGACCGGACGTTTCACCTCGACATGAGCGCGATCGAGACGATGCTGATCGAACGCGAATTCGACGCCTCGATTTAAGCGGGCCGATTATTCCGTCGGACGGCAGGCGACGCGATTTTCAAAAATCGCTTCGGAGCACGCCGCGGAATAGAAGCTTTGGCGGCACTCGTTGAAGAGCATCCGCACGGCGAGCGCCTGATTCTGGGCTCGGGAACCGAACGCGCCCGCGCGGTAGGAACCGTCGGGCATCTGGTAGTTGAACGAAAACCGGCACGTCGTCGGGCCGGCGTAGTCGTTCAGGCCGCCGATGTTTTGGGCGCGCGCGCAGCGGAATTGGTTCGCATCGGCCACGGCCACGCAGTTCGAATCGCGAACGGTGCGGAAACACGCGGTCCGCATCTGTTCCTTCACGCGGAGGAGTCCCTCGCCGGAGAAAAGGAGCTGGCCGGGGGAGGTGAACCCGTTATTCGCGAATTGGAAATCGAGGCGGCAAAGCCAGTAGCCGTCGTCCGGTAGATTTCCCTGGTTGTACACGACCGGCGCGGGCGCCGGAGTTCCGCTCGATCCGCCGCCGCATCCGGCGAGCGCGAGGAGCGCGGTCGTTCCGAAAATCAGTTTTGCGAGGTGCTTACCCATATGACTTCCCCCCGGAAGGATTCGTTCGAAATCGGCGCCACGCCCCCTCGGCCGGTGGATTCCTAAGCGAAATTTCCCTGGTCTTACCACCAGACTTAACGCTACGCAAGATAAAACCGGGCGTAGTCTGAAAACGTCATCTTTCCGAAGAGTTACCAACGTAGACGCCCGTGTTTCGGGGGCGGGAGTCGATGTTCCTCGGCGACCGCCGGAATCGAGATGTTCGCTCTGCGAAAGGCGAACCCAAGCGGGTCCTCACCCTTCAACAGGATGTGTCTCTAGCGCGGGAATTCTTCGTTTAAGGGGGCGAGCTTTCGGAAGAAAGCTCGGGTCAAACGTCCGCTTCATCGAGTCCTATAACTCTCTTCCTCGGAACGACTTGCTCAGACATCAGTTTGCGGATCGCGGTAAAAACGATTTTAAACTTCCTGTCGTATTTCGATTCGAGAACCGCCATCTTCTTTTCGAGCTGCGTGTTCGAACTCAGTACTTGGCGTATTCGAACGAATGCCCGCATAATCGCGATATTTACATCGATCGCGCGATCGCTCTTCAACACGGCTGAAAGCATCGCGACTCCTTGCTCGGTAAATGCCAAAGGCGGCGTACGACGGCCTCCGCGACCTTTCTTTGATATCGCAATTTGCGATATCAAAAGTCCAAACTCATGATCTGAAAGGGGAAACATGAAATCCGGGGGAAACCGTTTTGCGTTTCTACGGACTTGTTCGTTGAGCCGCATCGTGGGGACTTCGTAGAGACTGGCAAGGTCGTAGTCGAGCATGACCTTTTCTCCACGAATGAGATAAATTTTAGAGTCGATATCCACGAGGGCAAATTCTGACGTTTTCATGCCAGCGGATAAGCAATCGCGGTGCCGATGCCGCCTGCAATTACAGCTCTTTGATCATCTCTACTTGGCGGGCCTTGAAGCCAAGATTCAAATTAAAGTTTTAAATCTAACGATCGCACAGCAATCTTTCGTTAAAGCGAGTAGCTGTTCAGAAGTCAGCATTCTTTTCTTCTTCTCAACGAGGTTGAAAGTCACCTTCACGCCGCCGTCTATTCGACGTATCAATCGGCGGAAGGTACTCGAATTTACGCAGCGCTTCGCCGCAGCGGCGAAGCGCCGCGACACTCGATCGGGAAGAATCAGGAGGTACTCCGATCGACCTTCACCAATGAAATACGCTCTTTCGGGGGAAGCGAATGGGGCCCGAAATAGACTCGCCTTTCGCGGTCCTTTCCCATTACCTATCTTCATGACGAATTCTACCCGCCCCCAGGGCGCCCGAACCGTGCGCGCCGACCACGGAATGAAGTTGAGCTGCCTCGGCTGGGAACAGGAAGCCGCCCTTCGGATGCTGATGAACAATCTCGACCCGGACGTCGCCGAACGCCCCGATGATCTCGTCGTATACGGCGGGAACGGAAAGGCGGCCCGAAACTGGCCCGCCTTCGAGGCGATCGTGAAGACCCTGAAGACGCTCCGCGGAGACCAGACGCTTCTCGTCCAATCCGGAAAGCCCGTCGCCGTGTTTCCTTCGCACGGGGACGCGCCGCGAGTCCTGATCGCGAACTCGTGGATCGTCCCGAAGTGGGCGACCGGCGATTACTTCCGCGAGCTCGAAGCCCAGGGCCTCATGATGTACGGCCAGATGACGGCCGGGTCGTGGATCTACATCGGCACCCAGGGAATCGTGCAGGGAACCTACGAAACGTTCGCCGAAGCCGGACGTCAGCACTTCGGCGGCGACCTCGCCGGCCGCGTGCTCCTCACTGCCGGACTCGGGGGAATGGGCGGCGCCCAGCCGCTCGCCGCGACGTTCGCCGGGCTCGTGAGCCTGAATGTCGAAGTCGATCCGGCGCGCGCGGCGAAACGACTCGAGACGAAGTACCTCGACGTACTCGCGACTTCGATCGAAGACGCGCTCGCCCGCGTGGAAAAGGCGAAACGCGAAAAACGCGCGGTCTCGATCGGCGTGATCGGAAACGCCGTCGACGTCCTTTGGGAGCTCCTCGCGCGCGGATTCGCGCCGGACCTCGTGACCGACCAGACCTCGGCCCACGACGAACTCGAAGGTTACGTCCCGCACGGGATCCCGTTCGCGGAGGCGGTCGCGCTCCGGAAAGCCGATCCGGAGAAGTACAAGGCGAAGGCGATCGCGTCGATGGGCCGCCATGTCGAGGCGATGCTCGAATTCAAAAAGCGCGGCGCCCATGTTTTTGATTATGGAAACAATATCCGCGCCCAGGCCGTGAAGGCCGGCGTGAAGAACGCTTTCGATTTCCCGGGTTTCGTCCCGGCCTATATCCGCCCCCAGTTCTGCCTCGGTCGCGGACCGTTCCGTTGGGTGGCGCTCTCGGGGGATCCGGAGGACATCCGCACCACCGACCGCGAATTGAAGAAGCTATTTCCCGAAGACCGCGGCCTTCACCGCTGGCTCGACATGGCGGAAGAGCGGATCAAATTCCAGGGTCTCCCCGCCCGGATCTGCTGGCTCGGTTACGGTCAGCGCGAGAAAGCCGGTAAGCTTTTCAACGACCTCGTCCGTTCCGGCCGGGTAAAGGCCCCGATCGTGATCGGACGCGACCACCTCGACTGCGGCTCGGTCGCGAGCCCAAATCGCGAAACCGAAGCGATGAAGGACGGCTCGGACGCGGTCGGCGACTGGCCGCTCCTGAACGCGATGATCAACGCCGTGAACGGCGCGACCTGGGTTTCCCTTCACCACGGCGGCGGCGTCGGGATCGGATATTCGATGCACTCGGGGATCGTCATCCTCGCCGACGGTACCGACGCGGCGGAAAAACGGCTCGCGCGCGTGCTGAACTCCGATCCGGGGATGGGCATCGCCCGCCACGCGGACGCGGGTTACGAAACGTCGATCGAAATCGGACGGACCGCGTTTCGCGAGCGGGGCGGGTCGATCCCGATGCTTCCGTGAGCGGGCTTCCGACCGCGGATCGCTTCCACGTCCTCCGCCACGCCTCCGAGCTTCTCACCGGCGTCGGCGTTCGTATTAAGGACGGACGGCGTCCGCTCGAAGCCGACCTCGGCCGGATCGAAGACGGCGCGATGGCCTATTCGGTGAAGACGGTTGCGTATTTCGACTTCGCGACTGGGAAGAAGGGGATGAAGGTCGTCGCCGACCAGGTCGTCTGGATCGGAAAGAGCGACGCGCTTCCGGCGGAATACGCCGAATGTCCGATCTTCGACCTCGACGGAAAAAATGCGGTGATGCCGGGACTCGTCGACTGCCATACCCACCTCGTCTTCGCCGGCGATCGCGCGGGCGAGTTCGCCGCCCGGTGCGGGGGCGCGACCTACGCGGAAATCGCGGCGGGCGGCGGGGGAATTCAAACGACGGTTCGCGCGACGCGCGACGCGAGCGAAGGAGAGCTTTTTCGACTCGCCCGCGCCCGGATCGAGGAGGCCCACCGTTACGGGATCCGCACGATCGAGGTGAAGTCCGGTTACGGCCTCTCCGAGGAGGCGGAACTCAAAGTCCTCCGCGTCGTGAGACGCCTCCAGGAAGCGACGCCGGAAATGACGATCGTACCGACCTTTCTCGGAGCGCACGATTTTCCGAAGGAGGTTTCTCGCGCGGATTACCTCGAGAATCTGATCGCCGCCCAGCTTCCCGCCGTCGCGCGCGAAGGGCTCGCCGAGGCGTGCGACGTCTTCATCGACGAGGGGTTTTACACGGTCGAGGAGGGCCGGAAAATTCTCGCCGCCGCGAAGGCGCTCGGATTGAAGACGAAGATTCACGCGGACGAGCTCGGAAACACCGAATCGGCGGCGCTCGCCGCCGAGCTCGGCGCGCTTTCCGCGGATCACCTCCTGAAAGTTTCGGACACGGGAATCCGCGCGCTCGCCGCGAGCGAGACGACCGCGGTTCTCCTTCCGGGTACGGCGTTCTACCTGAAGGCGCCGCACGCGCCGGCGCGGAAGCTTCTCGATGCCGGCGTGCGGGTCGCGATCTCGACCGACTTCAATCCGGGAACGTCGATGACCCTGAACCTCCCGGCCGTGCTCACGATCGCGGCGCTCTACCTCGGCATGAGCCGCGCGGAGCTCTTCGCGTCGGTCACCTATAATTCCGCACGGGCGCTCGATCTTCATTCCCGGAAGGGCACGCTCGAAGTCGGCAAGGACGCCGATTTCTTCGTGCTTCCGTTCCGGCGATTCGAGGAACTTTACTACCGATTTGCGTGGTGACGAGGAGTCGGCCAGACGTTACGGAGCGAAGCTCTCCGACTCGACCGCCGCGGCACCCACGCGACGATAGCTTATCCAACGGTGAAAGATCATGTAGGAAACCACGCTCAGCGCGAACCCGGCGGTCACGTCGACGATGTAATGCTGCTTCGTCGGCAGCGTCGAAAACGCGATCAACGTCGCCCACGCGAAAAAGAACGGAAACTTTTTCGGTTGCTCATCGCGGAAAATATACGCCGAGAGG
>JAYVXM010000532.1:0-3631 GCA_043785205.1 Bdellovibrionales bacterium | reverse complement strand
ATCTTCAGTTCTTTATTGAGAAGGAGGTTCGAATCCGTCGAACCATCAATCAGATCGTCTCCGAACGCGCTAGTTCCGCGAATCACGGAAGGAATTTTTAAAAACTCCGCCCGATACTTACGAAGTTTGAAGTGTTTTCGGTAATAGGGAAAATCGATTTCGGGATCCTGATCGCAAAGGGCTTCGATATTCTTGTCGAGTCGTTTGAGAAATACCTCGCGACTGTAAGAAGAGGTGTAACGGCAATTTCCAGGGATTACGCAAAACGGACTGTTGTTGCGATCGACCGGCTGCAAATAAATGATCCCTTTAACCAGAGCGAAGTCTTGGTCGAGATGCATATACGCGGTTTTACTTGTCGGTATTCCGACATCCTCGTAGCAGTTTTTCCACCATTGTTCGTGCTCGTGGGAGTGATGAAGCGCGTAATAATCCAGCACCATATCGTGCTTAGAGCAATCGCTTACGGCCGCGGGAATTCCGGAAATTAGGTCGCGAAAATCGCGCCATAAATCGCCTTCTTGCGGAAGGGAGATTATACAGGATGCCTGCATGGCCGGTTTTTTTGTATCCCGAAGCGTTTCGAGTTTCGTGCGATACGGTTTAAGTCGGTCCCAAAATAAAGCGAGTTTCTCGGAATCTAGCTTTTTAAGAAAAAAACCTTCGTCGTTGAGTTCCGAGATCATTTGACGATGTTCGGCGGTTGGACGAGTCGAACTTTTATAGACTTTGCCGTTATTGCGAAAGATCGCCTCTTCGCGAAGCACTGCGAGGAAGTCTTTGGCCGAAGAAAGCGCCGCCGATTTAAAAAGCGCGTCCGCGCTCATTTGATTATCGATCAACTTGGATAGCTGACCCACGTAGGGGGCAATAGACTCGGAAAAAAACCGATCAATTTCCGGAAGTTCGTATCGCCTTTGGCCCTCGACGAAATTTTGGAAGCGGGAATCGATCGCTGTGAAGATTTCCATTCCTTCAAGGCGGTTCTCTATCGGATTTTTTGTTGCCGCTTTAAAGGCCGGGTGGTCGGCGTAACTTATTAATAGTTTTTCGCCCGAATTTTCAACCATAACCCTCCTGAATCTTTGGTCATCTAGTCATAGTCCTCTGCGGCGATTTCCGTCAAATTTAAAGGCCGTCGGTCGACGAACGCGGCCATTCTTAGCCTGGTTTTCCTTGTGTTCTCCAACCTGGGTAGGTCATAAATTTATCTGAACTATGAAATTTACTCCGACCCAGCCCCTTCGCCCATTTAAAGTCGGCGCCGGAAGCTCCATCACTTTGACCGACTGCGGTCGCGTCGAGCTCGGAACCGACGAGCAGATCACCTTTGTCGGCGAATCGGGATCCGAGTATGATGTTTGCCGAAAGGCTTGGGGATACTACGCCACCCCGTCCTTAAACGGGCGACTTCCACGACTAGGTTTACGGCCGCTTCTCGTGCGAAATGAACAGCAACAATACTTCGTTATGCTCGTCGAAAAGTCGAAAGAAGCTGAGTTTCACGCCTATTTAAAAACCGAACGAATTGCGGTCGTGACATGGCTGGACGAAACCGAAGTTTTGGAAGCGTTCTACGCGGCGTCCAAAAATCAGAAATAGACGCTAAACTAGGCAGTTTGAAGCGTTTTATGCTAACCCATAGAACATGGGAAAACAGTACTGCGCCGCGGTAATTGGTCTCGGATACGTAGGGCTTCCGCTTGCGTTGGAAATGGTCCGAAGCGGGTATACGGTCGTCGGAGTCGACATCAATGCAAAGCACGTCGAATTTCTGAAGCAGGGCAGAAGTACAATTGACGACATCAAAGACGATGCGCTCCAGTCGGCACTCGCCACCGGGCGGCTAGAGTTTCACGCATCATTCGAATCAATTCGGAAATGTAACGTTCTGTGTATTTGTGTTCCGACACCGCTTCGAGCCAGCCGCGACCCGGATACAAGCTACATCGAAAGCGCACTTTCGGCGTCGCTGCCGTACCTAGCAACAGGCACCTTGGTCGTCCTCGCAAGTACGACCTACCCCGGCACCACCCGTGACCTCGTCGCCGGCCCAATCGCGAAGGCCGGATTTAGTGTTGGCAAAGACGTGTTTGTTGCCTTCTCCCCTGAGCGCGTGGATCCGGCGAATGCTACTTTCGGAATTCGGAATACGCCTAAAGTAGTGGGCGGTGTAACACCGGAATGTACGAATCAAGCCCGTGAATTTTATAGTGCGGTCGTCGATCGCGTTGTTGTCGTAAATTCGCCCGAAGAAGCGGAACTGGTAAAACTTTTCGAAAATACTTTTCGGTCCGTGAACATCGCCCTTGCGAATGAGTTCTCGTTGCTGGCGGATCGGATGAAAATCGATATCTGGAGCGTTATTCAGGCCGCAGCGACGAAGCCGTTCGGATTCATGCCCTTCTATCCGGGACCGGGGATCGGCGGTCATTGCATTCCGCTAGATCCGGTTTACTTGGGATGGAAGGCGAAAAGCTACGGTTTTTATAGTCGGTTTATTGAAACAGCGTCCGATATCAACGCAAACATGCCTCGTTTCATTTTACGAAAACTTTTTCGGGAGGCGAACCATAAAGGAATTCTCCTGAACGGTGCGAAGATCGTCGTAGGTGGACTCTCCTATAAACCGAACATCCGCGATCCTCGAGAATCCCCGGCGTTGGAAATCATCGAGCTACTCGAAGAGAGTCATGCGCAAGTCTACGTCGTTGACCCCCTAGTTGAGAGTTTAGACGGTATTCGAATATCGAAGTCGGTTAGAAAAATTTCGCTCGACGAGGCCGCCACGCTGAAGCCGGACATTTTCGTCCTCGTGACTCCGCACTCGAACGTCCCATGGGGTAAGCTGGCCAAGGCGAGTCGCCTCGTTTTCGATACTCGAAATGCCATTCGCGAATCCGCCAAGGATCACGCGGGTTGGGTACACCTGTAGAAGGAAAACAGATGGAAATTTTCGGTAAAAATCTAGAACACGATTTCGCCCTTATCGCTGAGATCGGGGTGAATCACGAAGGCAGTCTCGATAAAGCCAAAGAACTCGTTACGCTGGCTCATGAAGCGGGTGCCGACGCGGTGAAGCTCCAAAGTTATACTCCCGACCGTTTCATTAGTCGAGCCGACCTGGAACGATTTGCCCGCGTGACGAAGTTCGGGTTGAGTGAAAAAGATCACATTGAACTATTTTCTCATGCCGAAAAAATCGGGTGCCGACTTTTTTCAACCCCGGTGACCGAGGATTGGGTAAAAATTTTAGACCCCTGGGTTTCCGTTTTTAAGGTTGCGAGCGGTGATCTCACGTTCGAACCACTCATTCGGGAATGTGCCCGCACGGGAAAAAAGGTTGTCCTCTCTACTGGTGCGAGCACTCTCGACGAGATCGCACGAGCCGTCCGTTGGTTTGAAGATGAAGTCGGCCCAAAAGCGATTAAAAATCGCCTAGCCCTTCTCCATTGCGTTTCGGCGTATCCAGCCCCGATCGAACAAGCCAACCTCAGGGCGATTCCATTCCTGAAGGAAAAATTCGCTCTCACCATTGGTTATTCGAATCACGTTGTCGGCCCGGATGCCTGTATTGCCGCCGTCACCCTGGGAGCATCTATCGTCGAAGTTCACTTCACTGACCGTCGTG
>JAYVXM010000531.1:0-3634 GCA_043785205.1 Bdellovibrionales bacterium | reverse complement strand
ATCGCCCCGGTTCATTTTCGGCGCGAGTCTTCGATTGCATTCCCCGGAAGGAGCGCCTTTACTGATGGCATGAGCTCCACCGATTTCGCCGCGATCTTGCTGGGCTTTCTCGCCTGGTTCGCCTTCCGTTTCATCATGACTTCATTTTATACGATCGCGCAGAACGAGCGGGCGGTGAAGACCGTTTTCGGCCGCGCTCAGCGGATCCCGAATCGCACGACGATGGACGACCCCATTTCCGAAACGCTTCGACCGGACGAGAAGGAGCGTTACGTTTATCCCCAGGTCGTGGTCATTCCGCCGGGGGGGCCCTACTTCAAATGGCCCTGGGAAAAGATCATGCGGGTCAGCGTCGCGACCGAAACCGTGAGCATGGCGTTCGATCCTTCGTCGCCGAGCGCGAACCAAAATGGGACCATGCTCGAAGCGGTCACGAAAGATCAGCTGAATACCGGCATGACCGGCCAAATTCGGTACCGCGTTTCGGAGCGGAACCTCTACGCCTACATTTTCGGCATCAAGCGTCCGTTCGTGCATATCATGGGCTATTTCGTAGCGATTCTTCGCGAGCGGATCGCTAACTTCGAGGCGCCCACCGACAAGCCGGGAATGCTTTCCGAATCGAGCTCGGTGATCGGCGTATCGATCAACGACCTTCGCAAGAACCTCCGGGACATTAACGAACATATGGACCAGGAGTGCCGCTCGTCGGCGGCCCGTTACGGGATCGTCCTCGATGCTTCCCTAATCACCGGCATCGATCCGCCGACCGAAGTCGAATCGGCGCTCGCGGCCATCAATACGGCCCATAACCAAGTTTCGTCGGACATCAGCCTCGCCCAGGCGGCGGCCGACCAGAAAGTCGTCCAATCGAGGCGCGCCGTCGAAATCGAAACCCTGAAGGCCCAGGCGGAAGTCGAGCCGCTCCAGAAACTCGCCGCCCAACTCGGGGATCTGAAGAAGAACGGCGGCGACGTGCTCCAGAGCTACGCGCGGAATATCCGGCTCTCGCTCTTCAGCCAGGCGGAGAAAGTCTTCTTGGAGACCGAAAAATGAATCCTTTCGTTATGACTTTCGTCGCCAGCTTCATCGCGTTTTTGATCGGAATTCCTTTCCTCCTCGGCGTCGTGAGGCTCTTCGGGGTCTACGTCACCGTGAACGAATGCGAAAGCCGGGTCTACGTGCTCTTCGGGGACGTCCTCGGCGTGATCGATCAGCCGGGATTTCATTTCCTCTTCCCGAAACTCGGTTGGCGCGCGCTCATCGTGAATCTCTTCGGAACTTCCCGTTCGCTCGACATGCGGCTCGACCAGGAATACCTCCGCTCCCTGCCGGTAAACTCCGAGGAGGGTGCTCCGGTCGGTATTGGGATTTGGTACGAGATGTTCATCAGTGATCCGGTATCCTACCTCTTCAAGAACGCGGATCCGCGGGGTTCGCTCGTTTCGAACGTGAGTAATTCGGTCGTTCGTTGTCTGAGCAACATGCCCCTCGCCGAAATGCTCGTGAATCGACACTCGATGAGCCAAACGGTGCGCGAGGAAGTATCGCCCCAATCCCACGAGTGGGGCTACAAGCTCGGCTCGGTCTACATTCGGAAGGTTCATTTCCGCGATACCGGCATGATTAAGCAGATCGAAGGAAAGGTCGTGAACCGACTTCGGCAGGTCACCTCCGCGATCAAGCAGGATGGGTCGAACCAGGTGAACGTGATCGCGAGTACCGCGGAGAAGCAGGCCGCGGTCGAGTTCGCGAAGGCCGGCGCGATCCGCCCGGCGATCGTCGGCGAGGCGCTCCGCGAAATTTCGAAGGATCCGGAAGTCGCGCGCGTGATGTTCGACGTGCTCGAGAATCAACGCATCCTCGACAGCAAGGCTCGGACGACGATTCTCCCGAAGGGGAATCCGATGCTTTCGACGCTGCTCGCGGCGGCGCCCGGGTTTCCCCGGATTCCAAACGCTTAGATTTCTCGTTCGAGATGAGTACGCCCGGCAGGCGTTCCGTCTGGCGAGCATTCGAGGTTAAGGAGCCGACGCCGTCCGCTTTCGGAGGGCGTCCAGCCGCGGATTCATGATTTTGAACCAGAGGTGCGGCCACCAGGCGAGCCAGACCGTGCCGGCGTATCCGGTCGGGAGGCGCGGAGCGTCCGCTTGTAGCTCGAGTTCGGGGTAGGGCTTCAGCGGTCTAAGGTGGTGGTCGGAATGGCGCTGAAGTCGAATGAGAAGTTCGCCCATCAGGCGTGTATCGCTGTCCCACGCGTGGTGCGCCTTTACGCTTTCGACCCGTCCATCCGCGGAGATTTTTCGCTCGAGTCCGTAATGCTCGACGTAGTCGATCGAGGTGAGGAGGAGGACCGCGACCGCGCCCTGCGCGAGGAAAAAGAGGGCGCCGTTTCGGCCGAAGAAAAAGGCGATTCCGACGGCGAGCCCGAGCGAAGCGAGCCCGTGCGCGACCGTCCGGCCTGGCTTCCGGCGGAAGGCGCCGAGCCAGACTTGGGTGAGCGCGCGCGGGATGTAGGCCTGGAGCCATTCGTTTCGGCGCGCGGTCGCGCCGTCTGCACGCGTGCCGACGTGCTTATGGTGGCCGTAAACATGCTCGGTCGCGTAGTGGCCGTAGCCGACCCAAATGAGGAGCCATTCCCCATAGAGTTTTTGCCGGCGGTCGAGCTTATGGATCCACTCGTGCGCGAACGTGATTCCGACTCCGCCGGTGATCACGCCGACGGAGAGGGCGCCGAGCCAAAATGAGAAGTCGGAGGGAGAAAGCCGATGGGCGGCCGCGACTCCCGCCAGGATCAGGAGCGGATGGTACGGGAGATAGAGATAAAGGAGCGGGGTTTCGCGGGGTGCGACGTCCCGGCCGAGGGCGACTCGCGGGAGGAAGTGGTCGACGAGGGGGAAGAAGACGAACGCGCAGACCGGGGCGAGCGCGAACCAGCCGCCGCCCCAAAGAATTCCGGGCAGCGGGGTGAGCGCGAAGAAAAGGATGAGGAGGGAGGGGCCCATGCTCCGAGTATAGACGATTTCGGTCCCGAAAATAAGCGGGCCCGAATCCGGGGAGGATTCGGGCCCGTTTGTGAATCGGTGGGGATTCGGACTACTGGCCGGCGCCGACGATGGTCACGACGCTTTCGGTAGGGCCGTTACGGACGGCTTCGAGGGCCCGTTGGTCCGCCGCGAGGCGAACGGAGGTTTCTTCAAGCTTCTTCTTGGTCTCGTCTTCGAGGATGAAAACCTTTTGGTTTTCCGCTTCGTATTTCCCGAGCTTCGAAACGAGCTTGCTTTGCGCGTCGAGGAGATCGGTCATGAGCTCCTTAAGGCTCTTCTCATGCTTGTCGATTTCTTTCTTCGATGCACCCGGAAGGATCGGTTTGATTTCGCCGATTTCCTTTTTCAGGCCGGCTTCCGTCTCGCTCATATTCTTGGCGAAGTCCTCGGTTTCCTTAATTTGGCGCTCTTCTTTGCGGAGGGAGCGGACTTCCTTGCGGGCCGTGCGGGTCGCTTGGCGGGCGGCGCGAGCGACGCGGCGGGCGGCCTGGAGTTTTTCCTTCTTCGCTTCCTTCTCCTTTTGGGCGTCCTTGAGTTTCTGGTCGACTTCGGCTTTGGTGGTCGGGCCATCGGTTACGTCGGTGGCG
>JAYVXM010000530.1:0-3645 GCA_043785205.1 Bdellovibrionales bacterium | reverse complement strand
TTCGCGATCGTCGGCGCGGCGAAGAGCTGAAGAAAAATAACCGAGACGGCGACGGCGATGATTCGGGAGCGAAACGGGAGAAGAGATCGGTCGAGCTTCATTCCCACCAGTCTACGATCAGAGGCGGAAGGAAGCAAAAGGCCTCGCGTTAAGCGACGACCCCTCTCAGAAAAGCGCATGCGCTTTACCGGACCGGCTCGGAACCTGGCGTTCTAACCGACCCCGATTTAGCGAGAAATTATGCAAGTAGCGATGAGGGCGCTGTTTTCGCGAATCTCGTAGGACGTGATCTTCGAGTTCCGATCGAAAATCAGCCTTACGGAGGTCGAAGGCGTCACATTACCGCTAGAATTGATCCATCCGCCGTAGGTCATTTCCACGTAGGATCTCACCCAAAAGATCTTTTTAAATTCTCCGGCGGAGTCCTTGGCTGAGGTGCCGTGTTCCGGACTAAAACCGTTGCCATCCATATCCACGTCGACCCCGAAGCGCGTTTGGGCCGCGATTTTGAGGTTACAGACGCCGCCCGCCGCGGTTTTTCCGCCGAAATTACCCTCGTTTTGCGTTAAAAGCCGTTCCGAAAAATCATCCGCGAACGCGGAAGTGACGAGCACGGAAAAGAGGAAGGGCAGAATTAGGAAGGTCTTCATGGGAGTCTCCGGGTGATTGAGTTGCCGGATTTATAACACCCCGAGTCATTAATTTACAAGCGGAAAAGATCCCGTGAAAAGATCAATAAATTCAATTAGTTATAAATAGGCGCCCGTTTGCCCCGCCGACGCCTTAATGGAGTTCGATCGAGACCATCTTGGAGACGCCCGGCTCTTCCATCGTTACGCCGTAGAGCGTGTCGTTCAGCTCCATCGTCTTCTTATTGTGCGTGATGATGATGAACTGGGACTTCGACGACATTTCGCGAAGGAGGGCGTTGAACTTCCCGATGTTCGCGTCGTCGAGCGGAGCGTCGACTTCGTCGAGGATGCAGAACGGCGACGGCTTCACCATGAAGATCGCAAAAATGAGCGAGACGGCGGTGAGCGCTTTTTCGCCCCCGGAAAGAAGCCCGATGTTCACGACCTTCTTGCCCGGCGGTTGGGCGAGAATGTCGATTCCCGCCTCGAGGATATCGTTCGAACCTTCCGGATAGACGAGCGAGAGCTTCGACATCCCGCCGCCGAAGATGATCGGGAAGAGACGTTCGAAGCGATCGGCGATCGCGTCGTAAGCTTTCCGGAAGCGTTCTTCCGAAGTCTTATTGATGTGGTCGATCGCTTCGTTCAGATCGTCGATCGATTTGAGAAGGTCGTTCTTTTCGGTCATGAGGTAATCAAAGCGTTTTTTCTTCTCTTCGTATTCCTCGACCGCGGTCGGGTTTACGTCGCCGAGGCGTCGGATCTTCTCGCGAAGCCGTTCGACCTCCTCGCCGAGAATCTGCTCTTCTTCGGCCGTCATCTCGACGGAAACGATCGTTTCTCCGCCCTCTTCGAGGTTCGGCGAGGCTTCCGGAATTTCGAGACAGCCCGGGCCGTATTTCTCCTCGAGATTCAAAGTCAGGTGCGAGAGGTCGCCCATCATTCGCTCGATATCGAGCGAGAACGTGTTCACGGCGGCGGTCTTCGCGTCGCCTTCGGAGTGGAGTTCCTTGATCCGATCGAGCGCGCCACCGACTTTCGCCGAAACGATTTCGAGGCGGTCGCGCATCATCGCGAGTTCGTCCCGCCGGATCGCGAGTTCACGCGTGAGAGAGTCGATCTTCACGATGAACTCTTCGTCGCCGCCCGAATGCTCTTCGCTCTCGTCGCCGACGCGCACGAGACTCCGCGCCACGTCGGCGAGCCGGCGTTCCCGGTCGCTGATCAAGGCGAGCCCAGCGTCGAGTTCGCGACGGACCGAACCGGCGCGCTCTTTCCGACCGGCTTCGAAAATTTTCAGTTCCGAGAGCGCCGCTTCGTCTTCGCGAAGGCGGACTTCGAGTTCGGCGAACCGGATTTCACCGGTGACGATCTTCGAATCGAGCGAGCTCCGATTCGCGACGATCGCGGCCAGCTCGTCGGCGGAGTTCGCCTTTTCGGCGATCGCGGATTCGGCTTCCGCACGCATTTCGGCGATTTCGAATTCGACGAGTTCGGCCTGGGACTCGAGATCTTTCCGCTGGCGCGTCGCCGTCTGGACGTCGCGGTCGATCGTCGCGGCTTCGATTTCGGCTGCCTGGACGTCGATTCGGATCGCTCCGAGGCGGGCCCGGTCGGCTTCGAGGACCTCGGAGAGTTCGGCGATGCTCGACTCGAGCGCGGAGAAGACGAGGTCGATCGCGGCGACTTCGGTCGTCAGCGCCTCGATCGATTTTTTCCGTCCGAGGAGCGACGCCGAACGGTCGTTCTGGATCGCGCCGCCGCGGAGGACGCCGTCGCGGTCGAACGCGGAGCCGTCCTTCGAAACGATAGCGAACGCGGCGGAAGCGGGGTTCTTTCCGAGAAACGCGGCGAGCGGAGCCATCGATTCGACGACGATCGCCCCCGAAAGCATTCCCAGCGCGGCCGGGCCGCTCGTTTCGCCGAGTTTTCCGTTCGTCTTCACGAATTCGGAGAGGAGTCCCTCGACCGCGAAACCCGAATCGACAAGCGTCCGCATGAACCCTTCGGAATCCGCTCGGTTAGCGGAGGCTTCGGAGCCGTTCGCGGCGATCAAAATTCCGGCGCGACCCTTCGAGCCATTCGCGAGCGAACCGAGCGCCTCGATCGCCGAGGCGGCGTCTTCGGTCACGAGCGTTTCGAGTTTTCCTTCGAGGAAACCCTCGACGGCCGATTCGTAACCGGCCCGGATGTCGAGTCCGTCCGCGAGCGCGCGGAGCGCGGAGTCCCTCCCGTTTTCCTTCGCCCAATCGAGGATCGAGCGGGGTCCGTCTCCGTAACCCTCGAGCGCGGCGGAAAGTTCCTCGAGCGATTGAAGTTTCGAACGGGCCTTCGTGAGGTTCCGATTCGCTTCTTCGAGTTCGCGACGAGTGGATTTGAGGGTTTGTTCCTTCGCTTCGACGGCCGCCGCCGCTTCGCGGGCTTCGGCGTGCAGTTTCGATTTCTTCTCGCGGGCGGCTTCGGAAGCCGCGGTCACGCGCCGGGATTCTTCGCCAGCGGCGAGAACGCGTTCCGAGAGGGTTGCTGCGTGGCCCGTAAGGCGTTCGATCTGCGCGTTCGCCGACTCGGCCTTCGAATCGAGGGCGGCGATCCGGGACGCGAGATCCGAGGATTTCGTCACCCCGGACATCAGATCGCGTTTCGCGCCGTCAAGTTCGCGCCGGGCACCGTCGGTTTCCGCACGGAGCGAGCGCACGCGCTCCTCCTTAGCGTTCGCTCGGTCGGTGGCCGCGGAGAAGTCCGCGGCGGCGCTTTCGTTTTCGTCGGTCAGACCGGTGATCTTTTCCTTTTCGCTCACGATCGCGACTTCGAGATCGCCCTTTTCGGCGGTGAGCATTTCGAGCTGTTCGGAAAGGTCGGATTGGCGACGGCGCGAGAGCTCGAGGGCCGACTGGGCGCGCGTGAGATCTCCGGACATGTCTCCGATCTTCGATTGGAGTTCTTCGGCGGCCTTCGAGAGCGTGAGCTGTTCGACCCGATCGATTTCGATCGAGTTTTCCGCGGTCGAGAGTTC
>JAYVXM010000529.1:0-3650 GCA_043785205.1 Bdellovibrionales bacterium | reverse complement strand
GAACCTCGCGTCCCCGTTTCAGCCGGCGCGGACGCTTTCCGTCCTCTTTTTCGCGGGCTTACTCGCGTCGGTCTTCGGAGACCTCACCCTCCTGCGCGGATTGCTAGCCTTTCGGGGAAGCGTCAAAAAATCGACAGTCGGTTAGGGGAGTCGGGGCTTGAGAACGCACCGCTCTCCGTTCATAGTTTTAGGGGGGAAAGCGCTGAACTCCCCGGTGTCCCCAAACAAGGAAACTTTCATAATGAGAAATCCGATGATCCGTACGCTGAGCCTCGTTTCCCTGACCGCCTTCGCCGCGTCCGTCGCGCAAGCGGCTCCGGCGACCGCGAAGCACGTCCCGACCGTATCGAAAAAGAGCGCCTACTTCGCGCCGATCCCCGCGACGATCGCAGAAGAGACGACCGACGTTAGCTACGACGAGTTGAAAACCCAAGCGAAGGAGTCCCAGACCCGGAAAATCGCGGCAGACGCCGAGCTGAGCGACAAGTCGATGAGTCCCGAACTCGTGAAATACCGCGACCGAATCTTGAAACTCGACAGTTCTCCGGAGCTGAAGAAGTACTCCGGCGGCCGCTACGCGAGCTGGTCGGCGAACGCGAAGATGGCCCAGGCCCTCGATGATATCATGGCCGAACTCGACGACGACGCGGCCTTCGAAAAATTTCCGAGCGATCTGAAGGCGATGGCCTACGGCGTCCCCGTCGCGCGCGCGATGAAGAGTGTCGTCTATCGCGTCCGTTCCTGGATCTCCGAAACTCCGACCGTCCATAGCCCGATGCTCTCCTTCGTCCGCCAGTCGATGACGGCCGCCGGCGTCTACTTGCCGACCTCCCAGGCGGGCGCGGTGAGCGCTTATGTTACCGAGCCGATGGATAAGATGGGCCCGGTTTTCAACAAGTCGGACGACTTCGCGAAGTTTATCGGGGACGATTTGACGACCGCGTTTCGTCGTTCGCTTCGCCGCCTCAAGCTCGTGAATCTCGACCGCCCGATCATCGTCGACAACCAACTTATGTACTCGGAGGCGGCGTTTCAAGACGGTCTCGAGCGCTACCAAGTCATCGGCGTACCGGAACTCGATTCGATGCATGCGGGCCTCTTCGGTTCGCTCGCTCAGCTCTCCGCGTTTAACGCCTATGACTTCACCGATATTCTCGAAGTCGCAAAGAAGACCGGCGTGCTCTACGGAATCGACGCGATTAAGGCGACCGGCCGGGGATGGTTCGGCGGAAACGAAGACGGCGAAGCGCTCGAAGGCGCGCCGATGCGGGACCGCGTGGCGGTCATCCATAAATTCCCAAACTTTATGACGTTGAAGGGATCGCGCGGATCCGCCGAGCGGAAAAATTCCGAAGGCTGGATGAAATGGTCTTACGCTTTTACGAAGCGGAGCGCCGAGCGTAGCCTTGCGGCCTGGCAAGTGTTGAAAAGCCGGCCCGCGAACGAAACCAGCGTGATTAATCCGGCGTTCATCACGCCGTCGAATCGGTGGGCGAGCCTCGGCGAACCGACCGCGATCGCGATGCTTTCCGGTCCCGCCGCCGTGCGAAGCGCTGTCACGGGGGCTTCCGTGACGGTGAACTTTCCGCTTCTTTTCTCCTCGCCGCCGGAAGACTTGAAGGCGTTCCTGCCGACTTTTGCGGGCAAGGAAAACCGCTCGTACGCGAAAACGGTGATGATCGGCGAAAAGGAAGTTCCGTTCACAAACCTCCGGAACTACCACGAGGGTGAGGCGAAGCAGTGGGACTACGCGCTTTATGGGAAGTATTTCTCCGGCGCCGATGGGAAAGCCATCTCAAGTCCCGAGGACGTGAAGCGCGCCGCACGCGTCCTCTCGCAAGCCTGGGGAGTCGGCGGACCGGCCCTCGCGGGGACGATCCTCTAATCGAAAATGATTCCCGCCGACCGGTTTTGCATTCCTGATCGACTGAATACCGGCCTGGTTTTTTTCTGTGCCCTGGCCCTACCGGCCTGCGTGATCTTCGGGAATTTCGCTTACGTAAAGTACGGAGTGGGGCCGGGCCTCGGGCTCGCCCTCCTCGCGTTCTCGCTCGTGTTTCTGACGAACTATTCACTCTTTCACGAATCCGCTCACTTCAAACTCCATTCGAAGCCGGGCTGGAACGAAGGGCTTGGAGTGGTGACCGGGATCTTTTTTCTTTGTCCCTTTGCGCTCTATTCGCCGACTCATTGGCGGCACCACCTCCAGAATCGCACCGACCGCGAAAGCTTCGACCTTTACTTGAACGAAGGCGAACGGGGCCGCAAGGTCTTCAAGTGGTACCTTTATCTTGTCGGCGTCTGGTACTGGATGATCCCAATCGGGTCGATCATCCTCGCGTTCTCGAGCGACGCGGCCCGGAAGCGGCTCATGGACGAAAAGTACGCCTTCGCGAACTTTCGCTCGACGGACGCCGCCCGCCTGAACGGAGCGAAGCTCCGACTCGAGACGGTGCTCCACTTCGGATACCTCGCCGGCCTGGTTTTCGTCTTTCATGTGTCCCCGCTTGTCCTTCTCGCATTTTACTTCTTCGGAACGATCTGGTGGTCGACCACCCAGTATGTCGACCACGCCTACGCGCCTCGGGACGTGATGACCGGCGCCTTCAACCTCGAGGCGAGTCGGTGGTTCAGCGGGATCAATCTCCACCGCGAATACGATTTGAACCATCACCTTTTCCCGCACCTCTCCTGGGTGTACCTTCCGCGGATGACTTGTCCGGAACAGCTCCGCACCGAAGCCGCCCATCCCCGGAAGGGATTTCTGCGCCATTACTTGACCCAGTGGGGCGGGCCGCGCCGGGCCGAGCCCGAACCGTCTCCGGAACCGCTTCGGGAGGTGATTTGCGATGAAAACGCAATCGAGCTCCACGGATAATAAGTCGGAGAATAAGAAAAAATCGGCGAAGAAGCTGACCGCGAAGATCGTCGGGGTAGCGAAGATCGGCGCAGCGTTACGGAAAGAGATGTTCGCGCTCTTTGAGCGGTATTACGTCGACGTCGAATTCGAGCGTTTCGAACAGGATTTGTCCGAGAAGACCCACGTTTTCCTCTTTTTCGAAAAGGGAAAGAAGGAGCTCGTCGGCTTCAGCACGATCTATCGGAAACGAATGCCGGAAATCGCGTCGGGACTCTTTCTTTTCTCCGGGGATACCGTCCTTCGCGAGGACTGCTGGGGCTCGAAGATCCTCCAGCAGTGTTTTCACCGGTACATCGTCGCCTCGAAGCTCATGACCCCCCATCAGCCGCTCTACTGGATGCTGATGAGCAAAGGGTTCAAAACGTACATGATGATGCGGATGAATTTCCGCCGCTCCTATCCGAACCATAAACAGGTGACGCCAGAACTTTTCCAGCGTGTGCTCGATCGGTTTTACGGCAAGAAATACGGCGACGCCTACGACGCGAAAGCGGGACTCATCACCTTCGATACGCCGCTGGGAGCGGTGAAGGGCGGCTTCGCCGATCCGACCGAGAAACAGCTCGCCGATCCCGATGTCCGGTATTTCCTCAAGCGGAACCCGAAATACCGCGACGGCGTCGAGCTCGCCTGCGTGACGGAGATCCAATTCACGGATTTCATTGGGCACGTTCCGAAGTTCTTCCTGAAGATTCGGAGGCGGAAGAAATGAGCGCCGCTTCCACGACTT
>JAYVXM010000528.1:0-11721 GCA_043785205.1 Bdellovibrionales bacterium | reverse complement strand
CCGATCAGAACGAAAACGGATCGCTTTTCGTCACGCCGATCTTCGGGAAGCTCACGAACCGGAAGCAAAGCCGACAAGACGAGAAAGGCCTCGCGGTCGCGAAGAATTTCATCGTCGGCGGAAACACGCGGGTAGGTTTCAGCGCGCTCTACGAGAAGACGTTTTTTCACGACGATTACGACCGTCGTTTCGCCCTCGGGCCGAATGCGATCGTTTCGATCTCGAAATCGGTTTTTTGGCTCGTCGAAGCGGATCTCGAGCGCCGGAAAATTCTCGATAGCGACGTCAGCCTCACCGGACTTTACCAGTACCAGAAGCTTTCCTACGAGCCTCGGCAGGGCCTGATTCTTTCGGCTCGGCAGGATCTCTTGCGGACCGATTTGAAGGACCGGACGACGTCGGTGGTGACCGCCGGACCGGTGATCGACTGGTATCCGCGTCCCCACTTCGATCTTCAGTTGAATATCGAGCGGGTTTTCCTACCGATGGAGGTTCCGAATTTTTGGGCCTACAGCGGAATGATTCACCTTTATCTCTAACGATTTCCTAACGTTAATTAGGATGGGTTTTGCTTGCACTTCGCGAGGGGCGGGCATATAACGCGTCTCGTTATGAAGATCAAGACTCAATCGGTACCAAAATGGTTCGCGTTCGTCACTTTTGCGGCGACGACGGCGATCCTCGGATTCAGCTGCGGTTCGGGAGGCGGAAAGGCTCCCACGGCCGCGATTCCCGCGCGCCCGGGTCAGGAGGTCCTTTCCGAAACGATCTGCGCGGCCCCGACGCTCTTCAACTCCGGTCGCCCGCTCGCCTTTTCCGAGATGACCATTTCGCCGGACATGAGTTTCGAACTTCGCGAAGTGCATTTCCGCGACGTGGTCCTCCGGACACCGAACTCCGTAAACGACGTCGAATTCGCCTACCGTACCGAAATGCGGATGGAGAACAAAAACGGCGTGCTCACCCCGGTGAATCAGATCGCGTGCAACTCCCAGAACCACGTCTCGCGCCGGGGCCAGACCCTTACGCGCACGACGATTCCGGCGCTCGGGGATCTCCATCTTCCTTCGACGCGGATCACCGTCTACGACGTCGCCTCCGCGGAGAGCGATAGCTACAACGCCCCGCGAGTTTCCGAGATCACAGTTTCGAACGGAAACTATTTTTCGTTCAATAACCAAAACGGTGCGCTCTACCGGAACGTCCGGACGATCAGCCAGTACATGAATTTACTCCGTTACCGGATGCTCTATAATCGCGTCGAAATTCGCGAGATGGGCGAAGGATGGATCGGCATTTACGCTGAGAAGACGTTCGGGCAGGAGAAGGCCCAGCTGATGATTCTTTTGGCCCGGGTGAATTAGATTAAATTTTAGGGGATGTTATGACTTCGGTTTCGACACTGTTCTCTGGTTCGGTGCTTTCGCTCGCGCTCTTGGCCGCGGTTCCTTCGTTCGCCGCGTGCGACTCCCTCGAAGGAAATTGGACGCGTTCGGCGGCGGCCGACGCCCAAGTGAACTCCGGGATTCGTTGGGTCTGGAAGATCCATGGCGACTCGCTCGTCGAGACGGTCGACCTCACCGATGACTGGAGCGCGGCCGGATCCGGACCTTATTTCGAGCAGGAAACGCACTTCGACGTCGCGGTCGGCGCGGACTGCCTCGTTCACCTCACTTCGCGCGGATCGGTCGAACGCTCCTACCGGATTTACGACGAACCGACGGCCGACGTTTCTGAGAAATCGGTCGAAGTGGCCGGTCGAGTACTCGGCGCGCGGATTGCGGGCGAATCGCTCGTGATCACGAACGCGAAGAACGCTTCCGTTACCTTCGCGCGTAAACGCTGAGTTTCGTCATCCCTTCCACCCCGGTCCAGACGGCTTCAGAATTTTTCGGAGCGCCGGTCCGCTCAGCATCGAGGTGACGAGGGCCATGATCACGAGTGAAAGGAAGAGGCGGTCACTGATGATTCCGAGTTCGTGGCTCAGCGAACTCAGGAGAACGCTCATCGCGCCTCGTGAGTTCATCGCGAAACCGACACACCAGGATTCGCGACCGGACATACCGGTGAAGTGCGCGGTCAGCGCGCAGGCGAAGACTTTTCCGAGCGTCGCGATCGCGATGAGGAAGAGGGTCAGCGTGAGATCGAACTGGGCGAGGTCGCCGAGCTTGAGTCCGATCGCACCGAAAAAAAGCGGCGAGAGGGCGCGGTTCGCGAGCCAGGCGGCGGCCTTCCGCGCGGGAAGCGTCCGCTTGCGGGTGAGTTCGCCGATGAGAACGCCGACGAGGTAAGCGAAGACCGGAAGATGGAAGCGGATCCAGGCGCCGGCTTCGGCGTGGATCGTCGTCGCGATCATCGTCGAAAACGCGATCCATCCGATCAGGTCATCGATGATGACGGCAGACATCGTGACCGAACCGATCGGCGAATGGTAAACGCCGACGTCCATGAGGGTCCGCGCGATCACGGGGAGGGCGGAAACGGCGAGGCTGATTCCGAGGAAGAGTCCGAAGGCGTTCGGCGACGAGTGGGCGTCGAAACCGAAGACCGCGGGGAAGTTCACGGCGCAAAACCAGCCGAGGAGGAACGGCACGGCCGCCCCGGCGAGCGCAACGGCGAGTCCCGTTCGGATCTTACCGAGGACGGAAGAGAGCTGGACCTCGAAGCCGGCGAAGAAGAGGAAGCCGGTGCCGGCGTAGAAGCTAGCGGTCGTGAGGAGTGGGGAGGCGACGTGGAAGCGGTGTCCGAGGAAGGACGGGCTGAAGATCACGCCCGCGAGAAGTTCGCCGATAATGGCGGGCTGGCGAAGGATCGAGGCTAGAGTTCCGAGCGCTCGGGCGGCGAACCAAAGGGCGATGATTCCGATTAGGGCGTTGGAGAGGACGACGTTTGAAAACACTACGGGTGCTTCCGAGGGGACGGGGTCATGGGTTTTTTATATCATTGGTGGTGGGTTTGACCGGAAGGATTCGGCTACTTATCCGAGTCGCATCCTGCGCCTCGAATGCGTATCGCTCGAAGTGCTCCTGCACTTCGCAGCCCTTTAGGGCTGACGCCCTTCTCGGCCATCCTGGCCTCGAAGCACCTCCGTGGGCTTTGTCGCTCATCCGGCGCGGTCGCCCACTACGCCTTCGAATCCTTCCGGGACGGCCGCATCCTGGAAAAGAAAAAAGGCCGCGCTCTTTTAGAGCGCGGCCTTTTTTCTTTCTCAAAATATGGTGGTCCCGGAAGGATTCGAACCTTCGACCTTTGCCTCCGGAGGGCAACGCTCTATCCAGCTGAGCTACGAGACCCCATCAATCGATGGTCCGGTCGTACCATAGCTCCCGCTTGTTTCCGAGCGTGATGCAGAGGGTTAAATAAAAGCCCCCGGACTGTACTCACCGAAACTTCCGGGTCGTCCGAGGGCTATCCCCCGCTTTCGCGGGGAAACTTATTTTAAGAATCTTGGGGCTTCGATAATCCTCTTTTATCCGAGCATTCGGTACTGACCGCCTTCGGATGCGGCGGCTTTCTCGCAGAGTTTTTCCAATCGTTCGTGGATGATTTTGTACTTCGATTCGAGCTCACCGAAGAGGAGTCCGGTATCGATCAGCTCGTCCCGACATTCGCGCAAGTTCGTCAAGGCACTGAAAAAATGCCGTCCTTCTTCTTCCGGCCGTTTGGCATGCAGGCTACGCGTGAACGAATGAATCATCTGTTCGGCGGATCGGAGGAGGCGATTTTTCTTCGGAGCTTCCGCGACGTCGGCGATTAAACAGAGCTGGTGGAAGGAAAGAGCGAACTGGTAAGTCAGGTAGTTCTTGAACATCCGGGGTCCTCCTTGAGCAATCGAGTCGCGTTTTTCTCGGTTAAGAGATCGGGCAGAGATCGAAAGGGCCATCAGAGTTCTTGCGAAAGACTTGCTTCCTACAAATCCATGATCCGGGCGGATCACTCTGACTCACTCTACTTACGCAGAACTTGTGCCAAGTTCCCGAAGAGGCGCTCTGGGACCGCAGATCGAGGGAAATCATGCGCTTCACGCGCTGCGAGCGAGTATAACGCGGATAAATGCCGCGTTCAGTTCGGGAATTTTTTTCAATAGGGGTGACGTAAAAAGAGTCGGAATGACACTCATAAACGTCACCACTCTCCGCGTAATGGGATCCGAAGAGCCGCGACTGGAGCGGAATTCGGGCGATCAGTGTCCGACTAAAGTTTTTCGCGCGGAGATCGTTCACCGAAGATCGCGGTCCCGATTCGCACGAGCGTGGCGCCTTCGGCGATCGCGTCAGCGTAATCGTTCGTCATCCCCATTGAGAGTTCGGAAAGCCCGTGATCGGCCGCTAGAGCGGCGAGGCGGTGAAAGGCGTCGCGCGGTCCGGTTGCGTTCGTCGGGTTGGGAATACCCATCAATCCTCGAAGGTCGAGGGCAGGAAGCGTGGCCAGCGATGATACTAACGTTCGCAATTCCGAGATCCGAACGCCGGATTTGCTTTCTTCGTCATCGATGTTCACTTCGATCAAGATCGGAATCCGCTTCTTTTCGGCCTTTTTCGCGATTTCTTCGCCGAGCCGGAGCGATGAAACGCCGTGAATCATCGCGACATAGGGCAGCAGGGACTTTACTTTATTCGTCTGAAGGTGTCCGATGAAGTGCCAGCGAATTTCGGCGAGGCCCTCCGCCGTCGCCCGTTCGGCCTTTTCGACCAATTCCTGGACGTAGTTTTCCCCGAAGTCGCGCTGCCCGGCTTGGTAGAGCGCGCGAATCTTTTCGTACGGATGAACCTTTCCGACGGCGACGAGGCGGACGTCCGTTTCTTTTCGTCCTGCCGCGAGGGTCGCCGCGCGAAGGGCGTTTCGAACGTTCGCGAAGCGTTCGAGAAGCGGGTCGTTCACGACGCGCGCCACTTTGGTCGAAGCCGGAATCGGGTTTCGAGATCTTGAACGAGTTCCGTCATCGGAAGTCCGATCACATTCGAATACGATCCGCGAATGGACTCGATGAGGGACATTCCGATTCCCTGCGCGCCGTAGGCCCCGGCCTTATCCATCGGCTCGCCGCTCGCGACGTAATCCCGCGCGGTAGCGCGGGTGAAGTTCCGCATCTTTACCGAGGTTCGGACGATTCGGGAGTGGCGTTTGACGATCTTCCCCTTTTTAAATTCGACGATGACGTATCCCGTGAGTACGACGTGCGTCCGCCCGGAAATCACGCCGAGAATCTTCAGCGCCTGAGCCTCGGACTCCGGTTTATTCAAGACGCGCTTTCCATCGGGCGAAACGACGGTCGTATCGGCGGCGATCAGCACGCCGCTCGCTTCGGGCGAAATCCGCCCGAAACAGGCCTGGGCCTTTTCATGCGCGAAGCGCTTCACCATCGAGCGCGGAGACTCGCCGGCGCGCTCGATCTCTTCGACGTCCGGCCGCACGATTTCGAAATCGAAACCGACTTGGGTGAGGAGTTCGCGTCTTCGAGGAGAGGTCGACGCCAGGAATATTTGCGGGGGGGCGTTCATTCCCCGTAATAAAGCCTAGTAATAGAACTGGTTCAAGACGTAACGGAACTGGTCCTTGAATTCCCGGATGTTATCGAGCCGTTCGAAGATCACGCAGACTTCCGTTCGGGAGTTTTTCTCGGACATGAAAATGAGCGACCCACCGCCGCGGAAGGTCGTGGCGAGGCCGATGCCGGCTCCCGCGACGCTCATCTTCATCTTATACTGCTCGTCCTTGTAGATGGTCGAGAGGTGGCGGAGGACCTTTTCCTTGTCGATCGAACCATACTGGTCGGTCGCGCAAATGCCGACCTGGATTCCGTCGAAGGCGATCGAGACGTCGATCTGGGCCTTTCCTTCGAGCTGGATGTCGGCGTCGCGCGGCGTCTGATCGTAAACCCGGCGGCCGGTCGTATCGGTCGGAGCGGCGAAGATGGAATTCATGATGAGCTCGTCGACCGCGTTCGCGATCGTGTTCGCCATCCGGGTCGGATACTTCGCCTTCATCAGGTAGGCGCGGAGGGCTTCGACGACTTGCTGTTTCTGGGTCGAGCGCTTCATCTGGATCGTCTGGACCTGGGATTTCGGATGGAAGAAGTTTCGGATCCCGAACGCGCGTTCCATCGTCGTCGCCTTCACAACGTAGGCGTAACGGGCGCCCGCGCGAGCCGCCTTCTCGGCTCCCGAAAACTTCCGGAGGATGAAATTTCCGAAAAGCGGGCTTTCGAATAGGAACTTCCGCTCCTCGATGTCGAGGTCCGAGATGTAGTGGAACCGATTCGAATTCACGCGGTCGCTGAAGAGTCCGACCCGATCGTGAACCGCGGCTTCGAACGTGCGGAATCCCTCGAGGTTCACGAAATCGACGAAAATGGCGCCGACCTCCCGCTCTTTGATATGGCTGGAGATCTCCGCTAAATCCACCGAATGGACGAAATCGAGCTCGACCGTTTCCGCGATTTTCCGGGCGAAAACGATATCGTCGGGTCGATTTGAAACGAGGAGAACGGTCTGCGCCACTATAGTCCGTTTTCTGTCAAAATTACCGAGTCAGAAAGGAGAAATACTCCTCTTCGATATCGTCGAATAATGCTTTCCCGGAGCATTTCGTGCACTTCAGTTCCGGAAGTTGGATCGCGGTCGGGTTCAGATCGTTCGTTTTGAAAAGCGCGATCAGCTCGGCTTTGCAATTGGTGCAGGCGAACGGGACGTAAATCGACTCGACGGTGCCGCCGCAGACGAAATTAGAGATGAGATTCACCTGCTCGACGATCGCCGTGGAGCATTGGAAGAAAGTGAGCTTGATGTTCTTCGTCTGGAGGGTTTGGAAGTATTTGATCCAGCCCTTCACTCCGACGGAGTTGATCCGGGTGATCTCTTTGCAATCGATCCGAACTTCGGGCGGAGTCGGACCGACCATCTCTTCGAGATTTACGCTTTCCTCGATCGATCCGGATAGCCGGAGCGTAAGTATATTTCCGTTTAATTCTTTCGCGACTTTAATCATGGCAATTCACCTCTGCGGGAGCCGCAATCTATTGAAATCTCTCTAAATTCCGGGGAGACTTTCAGTATGGAGCAACAGAACTTTCGAGTCAAATTCTCGCTCGGGACCAAACTCGTCCTGAGTCTAAGCCTGTTGTTTCTCATCATTGTCGGTTTTCTCAGCTTTTCCGCGATTAAAATCGTCATCGAGGACAAGCGAACCTATACGTTTGACAGCCAAAGGACCGAGGCTTCGGCAGCGGGTCAAGATTTCACAGTAAAAACGCGACCGGCGCTCGACAACCTTCGTCTTTATCTCACAGCTATCGATCCGCGTCTGCCCGTCACTCCGATTCAAGCCGAAAGTTTGAAAACCCTGACCAACGGGCAGCCGGAAATCGGTTTTTTCACCGCCTACCTCGTCAAACCGGACGGAACCGCCACTAACTTGACGAAAAATGTGAATTCCGACGTGCTCGAGAAGGCGGGCTTTCGGCCGGACGACCTCGTTCTCGATCAAGCGTTTTTCAAGAACGTCCGCGATCAGGTCCTCCAGACGACCTTCGCGTTTCGGAGCCTGGCGAAACCCGGCGCGACGCCGCTCTTCGTGATCGCGCTCGCCGACACGGGCCTAAAGAATTTTGAAAAAGGAACTCCGATCGCGCTCGCGTTCATGGACGCGCGGATCCTCGTCACCCAGCGAAAGGGCGAGACCACGATCGCCACCGGAAACGGAGATGTCCTCGTCTCGACGAATCCCGCGCTCTACGGGGGAACCGTAAATACGCATCCGATCTTCATGGCGGCGCTCGCGAATAAATTTTCGTCGGGCATCCAAGAGTTCAAGACGGCGAAAACGACCTTTCTCGGCGCCTTCCAAAAAATCCCCCTAGGCCCGATCGTCCTGACCGAGATCGACATCGAACGGACGATGGAAGCGGCCCAAAAACTCAAGATGCAGTTGACCCTCCTCGGGTTCATCTCGATCGTCGGCGCGATTCTGTTTGCGGTCATTTTCTCGAGTTCTATCACCGAACCCCTCAAGAAGCTGACCTTGGCCACCGCCGCCGTGGCGCGCGGGGATTTCAACGTCGATCCGAAAATAAAAACGCGCGATGAAGTCGGACTTCTCGCGAACTCCTTTTCGATCATGTCGAAGAAGATCCAGGAGCTCGTCGTCGGCGAAGTTCGAAAGGCGCACGTCGAAGAGGAACTGAAGGTCGCCGCGGCGGTACAGGAAAGCCTCATTCCACCGCCCGAATACCGCGATGATCATTTCGAAATCATCGGCAGCTACCAGTCCGCTTCCGAGTGCGGTGGCGACTGGTGGGGTTTTTTTCGGATCAAGAATAAACTCTGCGTGATGATCGCCGACGCCACTGGGCACGGAGTGCCTTCCGCCCTCATTACCGCTTCTGCGCGAAGCTGCTTTTCGGTCCTCGCGAAACTTGCGCGAGAAAAGGAATATTTTCACCTTAATCCCGGCGAAATGATGTCCTACACGAACCGCGTCGTGTTCGACGCCGCGATGACGAAGATCATGATGACGTTTTTCATCGGGGTGATCGATCTCGACGGGAAGTCGATCACGTACGCGAACGCGGGCCATAACCCGCCGTGGCTTTTCCGGAAGAATGGCGACAAATATCAACTTAAGTCACTCGTGCCGAAGGGCGTCCGCGTCGGCGAACGTGAGGAATCCGGCGCTTACGAGGAAAATTCGATTCCGATCGATGAGGGCGACATCCTTTTTCTATATACCGACGGGCTTATGGAGAACACGAACCCGCAGAACGAGCAGTACGGAAAGAAACGCGTGAAGGAAGTGGTGGAAGCGAACCTCAAGGGCGGTCCGCGCGGAATTATCGACGCGTTGAAGGTCGCCTATATGCAGTATAACGGGAACGCGAAGCCGCTCGACGACGACGTGACGCTCGCATCCATTCGAATTCATACGAATTCGGTTTAGCGTGAAACTGAGGAAGAAATGATGGACGAGCAAAACCCAGACGGCCGCAGTTCGGGTACCGGACGAAAGATTTTGATCGCGCTTCTCGCGCTCCTCCTGGTGGGTTCGATCGGCCTCTACGTATCGGGCGTCTCGCTGAAATCTCTTCCCTTCGGACTCTCCACCCAAGAGGGCGATAAAGTCGGCGTGACGAAGGCCGTGACCGGCCAACTCAAGCGGCAGCCGAAGGACTCGCTCGAGTTTCTCGACGCGAAGGTCAACTCCGACCTTTTCAACGAGGACACGGTCATGACCGGTCCGGACGATCATGCGACGGACGAGCTCTTCGACGGTTCGATCCTCGAACTCGACCCCGGATCTTTGATTCGTCTTTCCTTCGAAAACGCCCAGGGAGTGGGCGGAATCGAACGCCATGTCCTCGTCGATATCGTCGCGGGTAACGTGAAAGGCGATATGTCCCGCCCGAAACTCGTCGTCCGTCGCGGCGGCAAGCCGGTCGTCCGCACGACTCCGACGGTCCCGATCGCTGCTCCGTCGGGGACTCCCGCTGCCCTTCCGACCCCGGCGATCACGCCGACTTCGACTCCGGAACTTTCGCCGACTCCTTCCCCTTCACCGAGCCCCGAGCCGTCGCCTTCGCCGACCGCCCTGATGCCGAACTCGGTTAAGATCACCGAGCCGAATCAGGGTCAGATTTTCACGGTGCCGGCCGGTTCGAAGCCGCCGCTGAAACGGGCGCTCGTGTTCGAATCTCTCCAGGACCCTTCCGCCACCGTGATGATGGTGCTCAAGAACGCCGCCGGTAAGGAACTCCTCCGGAAAACCGTCACCGCGAACAAGGGGCGCGGGGGGCTTCTCGCGACTTTCGAGCGGCCGGGGGATTACTCAGTCGAGGTTCGGAATCCCGACGGCACGAAGATCGGTCGCGGGGTCCGCGCTCCGTTTACGGTGGCCGCGGAATATGACCGAATCGAAGTTCTTCCGCCCACCGTCGGCGGGGAACCGATCGACTCGAATAAGTTCACCGGAAAACGTCTCCGGGACTTCGACGTTGCCCTTCATTGGAAACCGCTCGAAGGCATCGACAAATACCGCGTCGTCGTACAGAACAAGGCCGGTCAGAAATCGTTCGACGAGGTCGTGACCGGAACGAATTATCCGCTCGCCAAAGGGAAGATCTCGACCGACGCGGTCACGTACCAGATCCGGGTCGAGCGCCCGAACGGCTACATCGCGACGTCGAAGAAAGAGAGCTTCCTTTTCAGTTTCCAATCGCCGGCCCAAACGCTTCCGAAGGACGGCGAGGCGATCTCCCTCGCCGGTCCGGAAGCGGCGAAGCAAAAAGGAATTCTTTTTTCCTGGCAGAGAACGACCTTTACCGAGGGCTACGAGTTCGAAATCGCGCTCGACCCCCAGTTCAAGAACATCATTAAAACTGTGAAAATAAAGCAGCAGGATAACTTCCTGATCTTTAAGAATCTGAAGGCCCGGGACTACTGGTGGAGAGTCCGTTCGACTACGGGCGATCTAAAAAGTCCGCCGGGTACGGGATTTAAGATCACCGTGACTCCGTAAATAAATTCCGTTAGGGTATCGGTTGCCATGGCAGCCGTCACTCAGTACCTGTGCACCGTTCTCGAGCATCGCATGATTACGCCGACCGTCTATGAGTTGGCTTTCGAAGGGGTACCGATCCCTTCCGCAGATCCCGCGAAGCCGGCGCCGACCGAGCCGTTCCATTTCCGGGCGGGACAGTACATCAGCGTCGTCGTGCCAGGTGCGGGCCCGAACGGCCGCGATCTTCGGCGCGCCTATTCGATCGCCTCCCACCCGGAGGGACGGCCGGTCGAGCTCTGCGTGAAAATCGTCGACAGCGGTCCGGGCTCGAACTACTTAAACAAGCTCCGCAAGGGCGAGACCTTCCGCGGCTATGCGCCGTACGGAGACTTTACCTACGAAACCCCGCCGACGAAGCATGTCTGTTTCATCGCAACGGGAACGGGAATCGCGCCGTTTCGTTCGATGATGCTTTCAGCGGAATACCTCGCGAATCCGCCAAGGAGCGCCCTCTGCATTCTCGGCGTGCGCGACGAAGAGGAAGTCCTCTACCGATCCGAAATCGAGCGTCACGGAAAGTGGATCGCCTGCGTTTCCCAACCGAAGAGCGCCTGGGACGGCTTTCGCGGCCGGGTAACGGATTACCTCCGGACGCTCGGGGCGGATTTCCCGTGGACCGAAACGGAGTACTACCTTTGCGGCGCGGGTCAGATGATCGACGAAGTCCGAGCGATCCTCACGGAACGCGGGGTCGCCAAGGAATCGATCCACCGGGAAATTTACTTCAAGCAGCCGAAGCCCACCGGCTGAATTCCTAACCGAGGCGTAGGCGCGGGCGGCGAATTGATGCTCCGCGCATTTCCATTCCCATGGCACGCTCGTGAACATGCTGAAAACGGGACCCTTCGTCCGCCACCTCGTCGATTCCATCGAGATCAATTCGAAGCGCCTTCCACGCTACGCGAAACTCACGCGCGGCCGGTCGATCCCCCATTCCTTGAAACTCATCCTTTCCGAGCAAGCCTCGATTCCCTTCGCGTGCCTGATCGATCGGTTGGCACTGCCGTACCGGAAGGCGGGCATTCCGATCGCCGATCTCGAATTCCTCGATATGCACCAGATTCCCGAATTTTCGGAGCGGTTTCCGTTCGAGGCCGAGCCGCTCGCGGCCTTCGTCCCCTACGACGGGAAAGCCCTCGCCCGTTCGATGGTGAAGATCTTCCGCGCGGA
>JAYVXM010000527.1:0-3682 GCA_043785205.1 Bdellovibrionales bacterium | reverse complement strand
TACTCAGTCCGAACGTCGTCGCGCATCCGAGCTCCTTCGAAATCAGCTCGACCGCCCGAAACGTCTCGATCGCCCCGTCGCGCATCGCCGAGGCCGTGAGGCTGAGCACGTCGATGACGATGTCGTTCCGATTGAAGCCTTCGGCCAGAAGCCGATCGAGGATGATCTTCGCGTATTTCAGCCGATCCTCCGCCTTCACGGGCACCTCGGTCTCGGTCGTCAGACAAAGGATCGCGCCGCCGACCCGCTTCGCAATCGGGATGACCTCGTCCATCTTTTCCGGCTCGGCGTTCAGCGAATTTAAGAGCGGCCGACCGTAGTAGACCTGACCGCCGGTCCGGAGCGCTTCGGAGAAACTCGAGTCGATGACGAGCGGGGCTTCGATCGAGTTTTGGAGCATCGTGATCACCTGGGAGACCATCGCCGGCTCGTCGATGAGCGGGACGCCGACGTTCACGTCGAGCATCTGGGCGCCGGCTAAGACCTGGGCGGCGGCGTCGGAGAGAAGCGCCTCGAGGTTTCCGGCGCGGATGTTCTCGGCGACCTTCTTCCGACCGGTCGGATTAATTTTCTCGCCGATCATGACGAAGGGTTCCTCGCGACCGATCGCGACCGTCTTCATCTTCGACGAGAGGAGCACGCGCGAGCGGGGGATGATTTTCGTCTTCGGGAAGAGCTCGCCGTGTTTCGCGTCGCGGACCTGGCGGAGGAGTTTAATATAGTCGGGCGTCGTTCCGCAGCACCCGCCGAGGACCCGCGCGCCGGCCGCGAAAAAGCTCTCGACGTAACCGGCCATCGCGTTCGCGTCGAGCGGGAAGACGGTTTGGGCGTTCACGAGTTTCGGCATCCCGGCGTTCGGCTGGGCGCAGAGCGGAAGCTGGGAAACTTTTTTCATCCGTTCGATCACGCGCACCATCGCGTCGGGTCCGACCGAGCAGTTCGCGCCGACGACGTCGGCGTGGAATCCCTCGGCGATCGCGACGCAGGATTCGGGCGAGATGCCGGTATCGGAGATTCCGTCGGTATTGAACGTCATGAGTGCGATCACCGGGATATCGCGCGAGACGGCGCGGACGCCGCTCAGCGCGGCCTTATAGTCGAGGGAGTCGAACATCGTTTCGACGATGATCGCGTCGGCGCCGGCCGAGACGAGGGCGGAGGCTTGCTCATGGAAAAGCTCGACCGCGTCGTCGAAGGGGAGTTTTCCCGTCGGAAAGATCGTGTCGCCGCAGGGGCCGATATCGCCCGCGACGAAGCCCTTATCGCCGACCGCGGAGCGCGCGATGTCGACGGCCGCGCGGTTGATGTCCTTCAGCCGGTCGTAGGCCTGGTACTCCTGGAGCCGGAGGCGGGAGGCGCCGAAGGTGTTCGTGATGACGATGTCGGCGCCGGCGGCGACGTATTCCTTGTGCACGCCGCGAATCGTTTCCGCGTTCTCGAGGTTCCAGAGGTCGGGGGCGTAGCCGGCGGGAAGTCCGCGTTTCTGGAGGAGGGCGCCCATCGATCCGTCGAGGATCAGGAGCTCGGAGGCGAGGCGTTTTCGGAAAAGGTCGTAACGGGCGTTCATACGGTTCCTGACGTCGGAGGGTTCGCGGGACGGAGGGTGAGGTTATCGATAAAGCGAGCTTGGAAATCGTCGGAGAGGGCGAGCTCGATCGGGCGCTTCGCGGCGGTCAGCCAGGCGGTGAATTCGACGCGGGTTTCCGGGGGTGCTTTCATCCAATCGACGATTCCGCGGAGCGAGGCGTTTCCGAGGGGAATCGTCTCGAGATCGGGGAGGAGGCCGAGGCGACGCGACGCCGGGAGCGGGAGGTGCTCGCCGAAGGCGCCGGCGAGAAAGAGGCGTACGGCCGAGTTCCGCGATTCGTTTTGGACGAGGTCGAGGCCGGTTCGGATCGCCGATTTCGCGAGCTGGAATTCCCGGAAATCGTCCTGGTTCAAACCCATCCCGGTCGCGAACGGAAGGAGTTCGGGTTTCAGGATTTCGCCCTCGGGATTCGCGATTCCGGCTTCGACCGCTTCGTCGATCGCCTGGACGAGGGCCGAGCCGCAGATTCCCTTCGGAACGTCGTTTCCGATCACGTCGAACTTCCACTTACCGGCGGCGAACTTCGGGTGGACGATCGCGCCGAGCTCGGCCCGCATCCCGATCGAGATGTTCGAGCCTTCGAAGGCGGGGCCAGCCGGAGTCGAGGCGACGAAGACGCGCTCGCCGTCGTAGAAGATGATTTCGGAGTTCGTCCCGACGTCCATCAGGATCCACGGTGCCGTGAAGGTTCCGCCGAACTTTTCCTTGAACGAATCCCGCATCGTCCAGAGGTGGAAGATTCCGGCGAAGAGGTCGCCGCCGACGAAGGAGTTCAGAAGCGGGAGCGTCGTCGTTTCGAGACCGCCGAGCGTGATTTTCCGGGGTTCGAGGGTCGACGGCTGGTACGGCGAAGTCGCGAGGCTTTCGATCGGAAGGTTCGCGACGAACGAGGTCACCGCGGAATTTCCGGCGATCGTCATCGTCGGTCGTTCCTTCGCGGCGGCGCCGGGCGCTTTCTTCGCGATCGCGTCGCGGATTCCGGCGAGCATCTTCGTGATTTGCTCGTCGGCGATTTTTGCGAGCGGTTCCGTGCCGTTATTCTGGGCATATTCGAGCCTCGTCATGATGTCGGCCCCGCGGACGACCTGGCGATTCAGCCCCTTCGCGCGGGCGAATTCGCCGTCGCGGTCGACGGCCGAGATTTCGACCCCGGTCGTCCCGAAATCGCAGGCCCAGGCGTAATCCGAGACCGGCGGGCGGAGGAATTCGACGTCGGTTTGGAAAACGTACATCTGGGGAAAAACGACGTCGATCGCGAGCTTCGGGCGGATTCCGCAGGAGAGCCGCCAGCCGTCCGCGAGAAGATCGCCGTGGAAGGCTTTCCGATCCGAGGGGGTGATCGGCGCGACGCCGCGGGTGACCCGAACACGGCACTGGCGGCAGATCCCTTTGCCTTGGCAAGACGACTTGATCGGCACGGACGCGGCCTGGAGCTGCTCGAGGAGCGAGGGCCCCGGGATTCCGAGGACGTCGAAGCGGTCGGCGTGGTTCGTGGCGGTGATCTTGAAACTCACGGCGTTCCGTCCTTCAGACTTCCGAGTACGAGTCGTTCGAGGATTTCGGTCTCGGTCGTGTTCTCGGCGCGCGCGAGGGTGGACAACCGGTCGATGACCTCCGGACGCAAACGAAAATTTTTCGTGCGTTTTTTAACGGTGGCGGTCCGAGTTCTTTTATCGCGGAGGGGGAGGTCCATCCAAACGCGCGCTTTTCCGAAATCCACTCCGAGACAAGGCTCTCCCTCGGTTTCTCCGGTGCGAAGCGCCTTAGCCGCGTTTAAGAGCGCTTTTTCGTCGAGGGTCGGGTCTTGGGTAACCTTAAAATGTTTCGGGAGCCGAGCGAGTGCCGCGGGAAGTACCTCGAGAATTCGGGGCTCTACGTTTCGGCCTGCCCAGATCGCGTCTTGAAGATGAATTCGCGCGTTCGGCATCTCGGTCAGGGGACGGTTATAACCGAGAAAGCCTTTCGCGGTGAGGAATCCCATCGTATTCAAAAATCGCGGGTCGGTACGCCGTTTCGCATTTCGCTTCGCTAGCCGTTCAAATTTCCGGACGATTTCGGGTTTCATGGTCCTTCCTCGAGAAAGTAAGCGAGATT
>JAYVXM010000526.1:0-11801 GCA_043785205.1 Bdellovibrionales bacterium | reverse complement strand
CCCGCACATCAGTCCGGCGCCGCCCGCTCCGAGAATAATCGCATCGTAGGGAATTGCCATTCGTTCGTCCAGTTTACGCGGGGCACGCGCGCGTTTCGAGCGAAAGCGGCGTCAATGGCCTGGCGCCGCGCCGGATCCTCGGGGTGTCGCGAAACGAGAAGGTACGTTAAACTGGAGTTCCCCCTATGACGGATTCCGCGCGAAAAAAATCACCGGTTTTACCGGTACTCTTCTTTCGGATCCTCTTCGCGCTCGGAGTGTTTTTGACCGCGATCCTCCTCCTGACCGCGCTCTACGGGCACCTTCGGGGTCAGCCTTCCCTCGTTTTCGGGCTGACGGAGTTCGGCCGCTGGCGAAGCTTCGCGCGGTGGACCTGGATCCTCCTGACCGCGGGATTCGTCCTTCGAATCTCGGTGGCGTTCATTCCCCGGTACCGCGTTCGCGGCGGGGAATATCCGGAATTGATCGGGGGCGCTCTCCTCGTCGGAACGCTTCTCCTCTTCCGCGCGCTCGTCGCCGAAGACTCGGCGGGAATCGCGGAAGCGAGCCAGGGCCAGGCGCGCTCGCTCGGCAAGCAGTTCCTGATGACGATCGACGATCCGGCGCTCGCCCTCGATCGGATGGCGACTCGGTGGTCGTATCGCGGGAAAGTTCCCGAAGGGGAATGGCGGCTCGACGCCTCGCGGATGCTGGTCCATTTCCCGTGGTTGTTCATCTATTCCCGCATCGACCGGAATGGGGTGGTTCGTTGGGTTTCCCCACCGGAGGCGGCCCCGACGTATGTCGGTCTGAGCGTTTACCATACCCCGTCGAAGGGAGCGGCGTTCGAGCTGGCGAAGAATTCGAAGGATCTCCTTTTTTCGAAGGTGGTGCCCCTTCACGGCGGAGGAACGGGCTTCGGGGCGTTAGCGCCCATCTGGAACGGAGAGAAATTCAATGGCGCGCTCTCGTTCGGCATCCGCATCGAAAAATTCCTCGAGCCGAACATCGATCCGGGCGATTACCGAGTGACCTTTCTGGAAGATGGAATTCCGTTCTACGTGATGAATCGGGACGGCGTCCTCCCTCCGGGCGACGTCGAACAAACCACGCGCTGGCGGGGGCGCGACGCCGTCGCCTTCCGAAATCTCCGTTGGACGATCGAAACCGAACCGCTGAACGCGGTGCTCGTTCGGCACGCGAGCGCGCTTCCCTCGGTGATTTTAGCCGTCGGATTTCTCCTCTCGCTCCTTTCCGTCGCGCTCGTCCGGCTCTACCTCGCGGCGACGATTGCACGGGCCCAGGCGCGTGCCGCCCTGGGGTGGCAGGAGGCGATCGTGAACGGAAGCGATCTGGCGATCGTTTCGACCGACGCGGGTGGAATCGTGAAATCGTTCAATCCTGCGGCGGAACGTCTCCTCGGCTACGTGGAGCACGAAGTTTGCGATCTCGTGACTCCGAACCTCTGGCACGATCCGCGGGAAGTGATCAACCGCGCGGAGGAACTCACCCAACTATACGGAAACCCGATTTCCCCGGGATTCGATACGCTCGTCGAACGTCCGCGGCACGGGGAAGTCGAGCGCCATGAATGGACCTTCTTTCGCAAGGACGGGACCCGTCGACCGGTCTCGACTTCGGTCCACGCCCTGACCGAAGGCGGCCGGAAAATCGGCGGATTCGTATGGATGATCGAGGACCTCACGCTGAAAAAGGCCCAGGCGTTGAAAATTTCCGAGCAGCAGGCGCTCATGCTCCATTCCTCGAAGCTTGCCTCGCTCGGGGAGATGGCGGCGGGCGTGGCCCACGAGATCAATAATCCGCTCCTCGTGATCGCCGGAAAGGTCGAGCAGGTTCGGCGTCTTTACGGTGAGAGCGACCCCGAACCTTCGCTGGTTTTGAAGCACATGGAAGACGTGCGGAAAACCGTCGATCGCATCGCGAAGATCGTTTCCGGATTACGCAGCTTCGCCCGCGATTCGAGCGAGGAACCGCCGACGGAAGCGTCCGTAAAGGGCATCGTCGAAGAGACCGCCGCGCTTTGTACCGAAAGGTTTCGTAATCACTCGATCGACTTCGAAATCGGACCGGTCGACGCGATGATGATCCGTTGCCGCCCGTTTCAGATCGTCCAGGTCCTCCTGAATCTTTTAAACAACGCCTTTGATGCGGCGAGCATCGGCCAGAACCAGCCGCGCTGGGTTCGGCTCGACGCCCGCTGGGTCGGTGACCGGGCGGAAATTTCGATCTCCGATTCCGGTGACGGCATTCCGCCGAGTCTGCGGGAGAAGATCATGATGCCGTTCTTCACGACGAAGGAGATCGGGAAGGGCACCGGCCTCGGGTTAAGCATCTCCCAGGGGATCATAGCGGATCACGGCGGCACGCTCGCCCTCGATCCCGACGCTTCCTCCACGCGCTTCGTCGTGCGAATCCCGCTTGCCGGGTAAGCCCGTTTCAAGTGAGATGGGGGAGTGAATCTCTCCGCTCCCGTTCGATTCTCCGGGCCGAACGGAATCTCCGCCGTCACGGATTGGATTTTCTCCGCGCTGGGGCCCGAGCTCCGGATCGCGACGCCGCTCGGACTCGGAAAGCCGAATCCGCTCTTGAACGCAGTGTATGCGCGAGTCGCGGCCGATCCGACGCGTCGGCTCGTGCTCTTTACCGCGCTCTCCCTGAATCCACCGGCTCCGGCGGAACCGATCGGGAAGGCGTTCTTCGGACCGGTTCGAGATCGGCACTGGGGAAGCGACTATCCGGAACTTCGGTACGCGATCGATGGCGCGCGCGATCGCTTGCCGACGAACGTGCGCGTGCATGAATTTTATTTCCAAGCGGGAAGCGCGCTGAAATCCGGCGCCCTTCAACGGAACTACATCGCGCTGAACTACACGCACGTCGCGGACGCCGTTTACGCGCTCGACGTCGAAATGATTCTCCAGATGGTCGCGCGACGCGTGGACGCCGAAGGGCGGGAGCGCTTCAGCCTCGCATCCAATCCCGACCTGACGCTCGATCTCGCCGAACTCTACCGGAAGCGGGGGAAGGTGCTCCGGATCGTGGGCGTCGTCCATCCTGAGCTGCCGTTTCTCGGCGGCGACGCGGAGGTCGCGCCGGATTTTTTCTCGGTAATCGTCGATTCCCCGGCGATGAGCCATTCGCTTTTCGCGTTGCCACGGCTCCCGATCGACGCGATCGACCACCGGATCGGATTCTTGGCAAGTCTGCTCATCGAGGATGCGGGCACGCTCCAGATCGGCATCGGCTCGCTCTCGGACGCGGTGGTGGCCGCGCTGGTGCACCGGCACCGCGGGAATCGAGCCTACCGGGAGGCGGCGGCGGATCTCGAACCGGAAGCATTCGGAAGGTTACGGGCCGAGCTTTCGGAGTTCGCGACCGGTCTCTACGGGCTGAGCGAGATGGTGACCGACGGCTTCATGCATTTACGCAAGGCCGGCATCCTCAAGCGCGAAGTCCGCGACGAGCGGAGCGGAGCGCGGACGTTCCTCCACGGCGCCTTTTTTCTCGGATCGAAGCCCTTTTACGAATGGCTCCGGACGCTTCCGCCCGAGGAGGCGAACGGCGTCCGCATGACCCGCGTTTCGAAGGTGAACGACCTCTACGATCCAAACGAGATTTTGCTGCGGAAGCAGCGGCTCAAACCGCGTTTCTTGAATACCTGCATGCAGGCTTCCCTCCTCGGGTCGGCCGCCTCGGAAACACTCGGGGACGGACGGGTCGTGAGCGGCGTCGGCGGACAGTATAATTTCGTCGCGATGGCCCACGAGCTCCCCGATTCCCGGTCGGTCCTCCTCCTCCGGAGTTTTCGCGAAAAAGGAGGGAAGCGGTTCTCGAACATCGTCTGGAACCCGGGGATGCCGACGATCCCGCGCCACCTTCGCGATATCCTCGTCACGGAGTACGGAGTCGCGGATCTTCGCGGTCAGGACGACGAAACCTGCATCCGCCGGATGCTGGCCATCGCGGATTCGGAGTTCCAGCCGGAGCTGCTCGCCACGGCGAAACGGAACGGTAAAATTTCCGCCGACTACGAAATCCCGGCGTCCGCGCGTGGAAATACGCCCGCCCGCGTCCGCGGATACGTCGAGCGGTGGAGAGCGAAAGGCCTCTTCGCCGAATACCCGTTCGGATCCGATTTCACCGAGGTCGAACGGCGTCTCGTACCCGCGCTCGAGTCGCTCGGATCGGCTTCGAAGGGGACGCTTTTGCTGCGCGCCGTTCGCGAAGGCGGGAAACGGGGAGGGGAACCGTTCACGGCCGAGCTTGCCCGAGTCGGACTGGCCACGCCCCGGGGCTTCACGAATCGGCTAGCGGCGAGGGCGCTCCGTGCGACCCTCCGCTCGATCGCGCGGGGCGGAACGGGCTGACCGCCGTGGCACTCCGCTTGCCTTTTTAAAGGGAAATAAGGAGGGACGCCGATGTTCTTCAAACCCCGGTTACTTACGAACCCCGTGCTTTTCATCCTCCTCATCGGAACGGCGCTCATCCTCTTTCCCCTCTTCCTGAGCGATTCCCGTGCGGCCGATTCCGGCCCCGGGGCGTCGACGAGCCACTCGAAGCGGCTTCCGGCCGTGCGGTCCGCACCGTCCACCGGGGATAAATCGGCGGCGCCCGCCACCGAAGCGGTCCCCCCGAACGACGGGAATTCGGGCTCCACGTCGGAGTGCACGGAAGTCGAAATCGCGGTCCGGATATTTAGCCCGGAAATCCTGAACGATATCGTAGCCTAAGACCTTGTTTTTCCAGGGTTGCGGGGCGCGGCAAATCCCATTATGAAGGGGCGATGGAAACGCGCCCAAAGGACCTCCTCTCCCTTTTTCTCCTCGTCGTCGGCCTCGGACTCTGCGTCCCCCCATCGGCGAATGCCATCTCGGAAAAAGGCTACGCGACCGCCTACTTGAACACGATCGTGCCGTTCCTCCGCACCGGTGAAACGTATACGTTTCCGACGCGCGACGGTTTGAGCCTGAGCGGAGTTCGTTTCATTCATCCGTCCGCCAAGGGGACGATCCTCATCCTGACCGGGCGTACCGAGCCCTGGTTGAAATATGGCGAGGTTTTTTATGACCTCTATGCGAAAGGGTATTCCGTTTACGCCTACGATCATCGCGGTCAGGGGCTCTCGCCCCACCTCGTGAAAGCGAATCACGAAATCGGCCATATCGATCATTTCAATAACTACGTCTACGACCTCGAGGACTTTCTCAAGGAAGTACTGCTGCCGGCGGGCGACCGAAATCTTTTCTTGTTCGCCCATTCGATGGGAGGCGGGATTGCCGCTCAATATCTCGCCCGCGGAAAGACCCCGTTCAAGGCGGCGGTCTTGAACGCGCCGATGCTGACGATCAACACCGCGCCGTACCCGATTCCGATCGCGATGGCGATTTCGGGCGCCTCGATGGGAATCGGGCTCGGCGAAGCATACGCGCACGGGCGGGGAAATTACGATCCGAACACCAAGTTCGAGGGCAATGGCGTGACGAGCAGTCCGGAACGCTTTTGGATGACGAACGCGGTATTCAACGCGAATCCGGGCACCATCGTCGGCGGACCGTCGAATGCTTGGGTTTATCGGTCGCTCGTGGCGACGCCGAAGATCGTTCGCCGTATGAAATCGATCACGACGCCGATGCTGATGTTCCAAGCCGCGAACGATTCGATCGTGATGTCGAAGGGCGAAAACGACGGCTGCGCATCCACGAAGGCGTGCCGCCTCGTCCGTTTCGCCGGCGCTCAGCACGAAATCCTGATGGAGAAGGACGCGATTCGCGATCCGGCGCTCGCGATGATTCTCTCGTTTTTCGAAAAGCATTGATTCCTAAACGGAAATGACCGGGCCGAAATGCCAAAGGCCCGGATCGTGACGAACACGGTTCGGGCCTTCGGAGGCTGACGGTCCGCACCCGTTCCCGGATGCCTTCCTTTCAGCGGAGAGAGGTTTTTTCAGAACTCCTCTACCTTGGTTTCAGACTATCCCACGGCGGTTAAATCAAGATGGAACGGGAATGAAATCGCGCTTATTCGCGCGCTTTCCGGGGCATGGCGTTTGCTCCTTGGAAGGCAGACGGAAAGGAAGCCCACCCTTATGGACCAGAATACCCTAAATTCGAACTCTCCCTCGGACGCGGACACCCCGATGGATCCGCAGGAGCAGTACGATCGGAACCTGCAGGCGCATTCTCTCGGGGACGCCGAGGAGATCCAGGACGATCTACCTCAGAAATTTTCCGGCCGCTTTCCGCGCGATTTTTACCGGTATAGCCAAGATTTTCACGATCGCGATGACGGCGTGCCCGGCATCGACCAGGATTTCGGGACAAATCATGCTCCTCCGGGGAAGGAAGTGATCTTTCCGAACCTCATGCCGGAGGGAAACGGGGAGTCCGAGTCGGCCACGGATCGAACCGTGCGCGAGGAAATCATGGATTTTCTCACGCGCGACGAAAGCGTGGACGCGTCCGACGTCTCCGTTCGGGTCGAAGACGGCGTCGCGACGCTGATCGGCAGCGTGGACGAGGCGCGGATGAAACAGTCGATCGAAGACGCCGTTCAATCGGTACCCGGCGTCGAGGAAGTCTTGAATTGCCTGATCGTGAATCCGATTTCGAACTGATCGCGACCGCTTAATTCAGGTTAATTCAGGGGTGTACCGAGCGAGGGTACCGCGCTTAATTGGGCTTCGAGACGCCGCGATTCCGTTTGTTGAAGATTTTTCTTCGCTTCGACGGCTTTCATGGCCGCGACACAGACCATAAGCGCCGGATTCGGGCCGACCGCCGCCCCCGCGTTCAGGAATTCTCCGGTTTGGAGGTACGCAATGAACTCGGCCGGACTCTTCCAGCCGAACTCGGTTCCGGCGAGCGCAAACCAGCTGCCGTTTTCGATCGGAATGAGGCTGATGTTCGCGCGCTCGGCGATCTCCCAGGCCCACTGCATTTCCTTCGTGTAATTGCGAAGGGGGCGCTCTCCCGTGGGCGTGCGTTCGTAGAGGACGCGGGCCTTCACGTAAACGTCGTGGCCGAGGATTTCCTGAGCTACCGAGCAATCAAGTTCACGACCTGGACGCATGGGATCTCCGTTCGGAAAAGGGTGAGTGCGAATTAAACTAAGCCGGATCGCGCCGGGTCATACCATAGAATGGGGCTAAAAGAAGGGCCGCACCGACGGTCGAGACGAAAAATCCGACTCCGTCCCCGTCGGCATACCAGCCGGCTTGCTGCCCGACCCAACCGGCGAGAATCGCGCCGGCCATACCGAGAATGCTCGTCATTCCGAAACTCATCCGGTCGTTTCCGGGCTTCCGGGCCCGAGCGATGAGCCCCACTATGAATCCCGAGAAGATGAAGCCGATGAGATGAGCCATGTGAGTCTCCTTCCGGGCGAAATGCCCCGTTCAGTTTCCCTTGGATCACAGTGAGCAAATGCCGCGCCATGGGGGCCGCGAACTCCGGGGCGTTTCGCGGATGCTCAATGGCGGCGGTCTTGCATTCGGTTACGGTATGGAACAAGACGAACGCCTTTACGAATACAGGATGGGGAGCGAGGTCTTTCGCTTCGAAGCGCTCTCCCACGCCGACGCCGAACTTTTTCGCGGAGAGGCGGTCGAGTTTTTCGCCGAGCGGGCGGGGACCCTTTTTTCCGATGACGCGATCGTCGGCCCCGTTCTCGTCGAACCTCCGCCGGGCTTCCGAATGGCTCCGGACTCGGCCGCTTCGCCGCACATTTAAGCTGGCCCTGCCTATGCAGCTTCTTTAGGGAGGAGGCATTATGGCCAATTCGGATACCCTTTTGATTTGGGTCATTTATTTGAACTTCGCCTTTTTCCTGCTGCCGGGAATCGCGTGGCTCGTCGACCGCGCGGTCCACGGGGCGCGGAAACCCCCGGTCGCCTGGTCGGGGCGCCGGCTGCATTCACGCCGCTCGCGATTTGCTTCGTACCGAGACCGAACGGCGTAAGGGTCACCCCTTCGCGGTAATTCCTTCTTTAAGGAGCGCGGCGCGAATCGTATCCCGCTTGTCGCCCTGGATCTCGATCACTCCGTCTTTTCCGGCCGTCGAGTAGGTTCCGCCGGCTCCGCATTTTTTCTTCAGGATCGTCGTGAGATTTTTCAGGAAGAGTTCGTTCTTGGGAAGGCGGTCGATGACCGTCACGGTTTTTCCGCCGCGCCCCTGTTTTTCGATCCGCAGAACCGCGACGAAGCGATACGCTTTCGGATCCGCCTCGGCGATGCACGTGCATTCGGAAATGACTTCTTTGCAATTCGGGCATTTGCGGTTCAATTCCGGGTCGGTGGAATAGACGAGGCGGGTGTCCTTGCTCATGCCGTTTCAAGCTAGCACGGCTGCGGGGACGCCGTATACTGAAGCCCGTGGGAAGTTGAAGACACGCGCCGCGTCTTTCGGCTAGGATATTCGAATGTCACCGACCAAGAAGAACACCGATTTCATCGACGAATTTAACGGCCCAGATTCCGAAGCGAACGAACCGACGACCGGTGATCCAGGCGAATTCGCCCGCCTCCTTGGAGAATCCCTCGGCGGTAAACCGAAGAAGCTGAAAGTCGGCGATCGAATCCGCGGAAAAATTCTCGTCGTCGGGCGCGAGGAAGTTTACGTCTCGACGGGAACCCAGCACGACGGCGCCGTCGCTCGGCGCGATCTAATCGATGCGGAAGGAAATTTTCCCTACAAGCTCGACGACGTGATCGATCTCTACGTGACCCAAGTGCGCGGCACCGAGATTCGACTCTCGAAAAACGCGACCGACCGGAATCTCGCCGAGGACCTCGAGGACGCGTTCGACAAGATGCTGCCGATTCCCGGCCGGATCGTCGAAGTTTGCAAAGGCGGCGTCCGCGTGAACATCAAGGGCAAGCTCGCGTTTTGCCCGATCAGCCAGATCGACTCGAAGCACGTCGAAAATGCCGAAGACTACGTGGGCAAAAGCTTCGATTTTCGCATCACGCAGTTTTCCGAAGGCGGCCGGAATATCGTCGTTTCCCGGAAGAAGCTCCTCGTTGAAGAGCGCGAGCTGGGAACCGCGAGTTTCCTCGAGGAAACGAAAGATGGCGCGATCGTCACCGGGAAGGTCGTCCGGATGGAGCCGTTCGGCGCGTTCGTGGAGCTCGCCCCCGGGGTCGACGGAATGGTCCACATCTCCGAAATCGCCTGGTCGCGCATCGGCGCGCCTTCCGATGTCCTAACCCTCGGACAGGAAGTGATCGTGAAGCTCCTTAAGCGCGAGATCTTCGATGGACGCGCGAAGATTTCCCTCTCGATCAAGCAGGCGTCCGATCGTCCGGCGACGGAACCGTCGCCGGGAACTCGATCGTCGACTTCCGGTACGGAATTCGCGAAGGAAGATCCGTGGGCGAAGTTCGCCCTCGGTCAGCTCTATACGGGCAAGGTCCTTCGGAAGGAAGCGTACGGATTCTTCGTCGAGATCGAACCGGGCGTGACGGGCCTTTTGCACAAATCGCGAACGCTCGATCAATCTGATTTCCGATTCGAGAAGGTCAAGGTGGGCGATTCGATCGCCGTCCAGATCGCCGAGATCAAGGGCGCCGAACGGCAGATCGCCCTCGGATTACCGCGCGACGCGGGCGAGGAAGACTGGAAGACCCATCAGGCGAAATCGGCGACCGTCGCCCCGTCGTTCGGGACGCTCGGCGACCGCATGAAAGCGGCGCTCGCCAAGAAGGCTTAGTCCCCATAAGTAGGGTCGCATTGCGGATGGGCGGGCTCCGCCCGACCGTAGCAATGCGAGCTGTTCTAGCCGTCGCCAACGGACTGACGCCAAAAAAGGCCCCGCGCGTCCGGGCGGCGTGGCATTCTCTTCCATATGATCCTTCTGCGCGGGAGAATCGCGCGCATCGCCGCAACCTTCGGCCTTCTCCTCGGTCTCACGCCGGCGCCCGCCCGCGCGGCCGCGAACTGGTGGGATTACGCGCGCCGTTTCACCGGCGAAAACGAAGCGATTCGCCAGGCGTCGATCGCGGCGCTCCGGAAAGATCCCGATCTGAAGGGCGAACTGAAGAAGGCGCTCGGGACCGGATATCACTTCCTCGCGCTGGATGTGATTTCCGTACTCGAATTGAAATCGATGATGCCCGATCTCCTCGCCTTCGCCGAGCGCGACAAGACCGGGTATTCCTACCACGTGATCAGTTCGCTCATCGAAACCAAGGATCTCGATCGCGTCGGTCAGGTCTACCTCGCGCGGCTCGATAGCCCGAAGACCTCGCCGGCGGCTAAAATGGCGATGCTGGACGCCGCCGCGCGGATGGAGATCACCCTCGGACCGGACCGCACGAATCGGCTGCTGAAGGACGAGTCTCCGGAAGTGCGCGCTTCGGTCCTCTCCCTCTTCCGGTTCGAGTTACTCCGCCGGAACTATCAACGGGGGCTGAGCGTTCTCGAAACAACCATTCAGGATCCGGCTTTTCAGATCCGGATCCAGACGCTCTTCCTGATTTCCGAGTTACCGAGTTCGATCCGGCGGGCGAATCTGAGCCTCGTCGGCGGCGTGCTGGAGCGCTGTAAGAGCGATCCGATGGCGCCCGTGAAAGCGCTTTGCCAGTCGCTCATCGCAGGGGAGGGGCCATGAAGGGGAACCGGCGCGGGCCCGTGCAGTACGAATGGCGCGTCGGTAGAATCATCGCGGTCGCCCTCGCCTTCGCGCTCGGGGTCGGGGGCGCGGGGTACGGAATCTCCCGGTATCGCGCCGGTCACGAAGTCCCGCCGCCGGCGTTCGAAGACGAAGCCTGTCGGCAGACCTACCTCGGTTTCTACCGGAACCCCGAAGTCGATGTGAAAGTCGTCTTCGGTTACAAGGACGCGCGCCCCGCACGGTTCGTCGCCGATCGGTACGAACGGATGATCTTCATCCAGCGCCTGACTCAGAAATGCACGAAGAAGAATTTCGCGTGCGACTTCGTCCGCTCGAAGGCGGACGCCGACTTGCTCGTCCGGAAGCTCGCCGGTCCGGACGGCAAGCCCCGCACGATCTTTCTCCGCGCGATTCCGAGCTCGGTCGGCCCGGACGACGACGAAAACCGCGTCGATCCGTTCCAGAAGTGGCGCACCCGTTACGCCAACCTCGCGTTCCTCCAGGGGCTGACGAACGCGGACGCGGTCATTTATAACGGTCATTCGCGCGCCGGCGGCGGGCCGGACTTTTCGCCGCCGCGGCTCGGGAAAGATCTCGACGTCGACTTCCCTTGGTATCGGAAGAACGAGCCCGGTTTCACGCCGATCGTAGCGACCCTCGAGGGCGCGCCGTCGAAGCTAAAGCTCCTCGGCCTCTATTCGTGCGCTTCCTCGAAACACTTCCTCGAGCGGGTGCGGAAGGTGAAGCCGGATCTCGGGTTGATCACGAGTCCGAAGCTGATCTACTTCGCGGACGCGCTCGAATCGTCGATCGAATCCGTGTCGTCGCTCCTCGCGATGAAATGCGAAGGCGCGTTTCGGAGTTCGCTCGTGAAAGCCCGCGCCCGCGCGAGCGGCGCGGAAGTCTCGGGCTTTTTCGAAGAGGACGATCCGGCGGCGGGAACTTAGTGGGCGCGTCCGGCGGAGGACGCCCCGAGGTTTACCGGGCTTTTCGCGGGTGAAGTCGCGGAGTCCGTGAACGCCGGCGGCGAGTACGCGGAGTTATCCGCGACCGTCGTCGATGGGTTCGCGGTATCGACGACCGCGCCGGTGCTTGGTTCGGCGGAAGCCGTAGCGGCGGCGTCCGGATTCGCGAGCGCGTTGAAAGCCGAATTGTTCGCGGCGCCTTCCACCGGCATATCGGTGGCGTCCGA
>JAYVXM010000525.1:0-3689 GCA_043785205.1 Bdellovibrionales bacterium | reverse complement strand
CGCACGCATCGCTCAAAACGATCCCTCGGATCGTTTTGCGGCGCTTGCGTCCTCTAGCTCGCACCCCTTCATGAGTCGGTGAGGAGTGAGCCGGTTAGGGAACGCATTCTTGTGGCGACATTGAATCGCTACGATGATTTTTAGATGACCGCATTCAAGATTCGAATTTCGCCATTCCTACTTCCTCGAGCGACTCTTTTCGTCGTCCTTTTCGCGCTTTTCTCCGGTTGCTTAGGGAAGAAGGCGGCCTCCCCACCGGCCGTCGCGGCGACCCCTTCGCCCGGGAGTTGGGCCTCCCTTCAGCCCATGCCGACCGCGCGATGGGCGATGAGCGTCGGTGCCGTGAACGGAGTGATCACGGTCGCGGGGGGATACAATCCGAGTGCCGGTAACCATCAGAACGTCGTGGAGGACTTCAATATCGCTCTCGACTCCTGGACGACCGAAGCCCCCTTACCCAATTTCCAAACGAGCGCGGCCTATGGCGCAATCGGGGGAATCCTTTACCTCGCCGGCGGCACCGATTGCTGCGTTCACATCGCGACGACGCGGGCTTACGATCCGAGCGGAAATAGCTGGTCCACGAAGACCTCGATGCCCGCCGCTCGCTCCCAAATCACCGGCGGTGTAATCAACGGCATTCTCTACGCGGTCGGAGGTTACGACAATAGCGGCTATCTTTCGCGCTTAGAAGCTTTCAATCCGGTCGCTAATTCGTGGGTCACTCTCGCTCCGATGCCCACCGCGCGTTCGGGTGCGGCTGCCGGCGTCGCGGGCGGAAAACTTTTCGTCGTGGGCGGCACGCTCATGGGCGGGGCCCAAACCAATATCCTCGAGGTCTACGATCCTGGTCTCGGCACCTGGACGACGCGAAGTCCGATGCCGACGACGCGTTCGAGTCTTGGGGTCGGAGTGGTGAACGGAATTGTCTATGCGATTTCGGGGGATTCGGGAGGGACCGCGACCCCGGTCGTCGAGGCGTATGATCCTTCGACGGACGCATGGACGACTCGAACGCCGATCCCTACGGCACGCGCCGCGCTCCAGATCGCCGCCTGGAACGGTCTGCTCTATGCGATCGGGGGCTACTACGGGACGAACACCGCCAGTTCCGCGATCGAAGCTTTCACGCCTTGACCTTGATCACCCGAGGATTTCATGGCGATCGATGAGACCGGCTTCGAAGGAACGCTCGTCCTTGAGTGCCTGGCCGAAAGAAGTCTCTTGGATGCGTTTTACGAAGCGGTGGATGCCGACGATTTCAAGGCGGCCTCCTCTCTCATGAAGAAAGCCGGGATCGACGCGCAAACCATCGCGATCGTGTTGAAAGAAATGGCCGATGCCGACGGATCACCCAAGAGGTGATCGTGAATGATTCGGTTTTCGATCACCAATGGTCGGTCAAGTTAAACTCTTAACTCGCGATCCTAGGCCTTTCGCGAATTTTTAATTCGCCCAACTTACATAACGCTTACATAAAAACGCGCGAACGCGACGGTGGAGCGTTAGGCGAGCCGCGCCGGTTGGAGCTTTCCGAGGATAGAGTCCATCATGAAGGCATGAATAAATGCCTCCTACCCACATCCACTCCGAATCGATCCGCCATTTTCTGGCTCAGTTTCGTTCACCTCGGCGCGTTCGCCGCGCTCTTCTTCTTCACATGGCCAGCCCTCTGCCTTTTTCTCGTTTTGACGTTCGTCGTGAGCCCGATCGGCGTCACTTTGACGTACCATCGGATGCTCACGCACCGGGCGTTCAAGGTGCCGCGGTGGCTTGAGTACTCATTGGCGACGCTGGGCGCGTATTCCGCGCAGGGCTCGCCGCTCGCCTGGGTCGCGAACCATCGGCTCCATCACCGTTTCGCGGACACGGAATTCGACCACCACACCCCTCGGAAGGGATTCTTTTACTCGCATATGGGACATCTCCTCGTCGTACCCGAGAACGACCTCTCGCACGCGGAAACGCGGAAGTACGTCCCGGATTTGAATCAGCAACCCTTTTACCGTTTCCTCGACCGGAATCATCTTTGGATCGCGCTTTCCGCACTGCCGGTTCTCTATTTCTTCGGCGGATGGGCGTTCGTGTTCTGGGGCGGCTTCATGCGAGTCGCCGTCATGCTCCACCTCACCTGGCTCGTGAATTCCGCCACCCACACTTTCGGATACCGGAACTTCGCCACTCCGGACGATTCGAAGAACTGCTGGTGGGTCGCGCTGCTGGCCGCCGGCGAAGGCTGGCATAACAATCACCACGCCGATCCGACCTGCGCCGCTCACGGACGGAAGTGGTTCGAGTTCGATTTAACGTGGCTCGCGATCCGGGGGCTGGCGGCGGTCGGTTTAGCTACTCAAGTAAAGCGACCGCGGCCCGTCGCGATCGATGCGGATCCGGTTATCGACGCGAAAGGGAATCTCGGTCAGGACTGGATCGAGCAGAATCCGTACCTCGCGAAAGGGTAGCGCTTTAAGCTCGCCCCGAGTAAAAGAAGATCATGTCGTACTGTGACGCGCTCAAGGAAATGACGGGGGAACGCCGGGCCATCCACGCCGCTTACCACGATCTTCAATACGGATTTCCGATTCACGACGACGACGAACTTTTCTGTCGGCTCGTCCTCGAGATCAACCAGGCCGGCCTCAGTTGGGAAACGATCCTCAAGAAGCAGGCGACGTTTCGAAAAGCCTACAGCGGTTTTAAGTTGAAGAAAGTCGCCGCCTATACTGGCGCCGATCGGAAGCGACTTATGAACGACGCCGGGATTATCCGAAATCGCCTCAAGATCGAGGCCGCGGTAGAAAACGCGAAAACAATTCTCGGGCTGCAAAAGGAATTTGGCTCGTTCGAAAAGTGGCTGGAGTATCACCATCCGAAGCCGAAGGAGGAGTGGGTGAAGCTCTTCAAAAAGACGTTTCGATTCACCGGTGGGGAAATCGTGGGTGAGTTCTTGATGAGTATCGGAATTCTGCCCGGGGCGCATGATCGGCAATGTCCGACGCACGCGAAGGCGCTCCGTGCGAAACCGCGCTGGGCCGCCGTATCGAAACCCCAGGGTTGACCGAACGGCGATTTTAGTACTGACCTAGGACCTGCGGAGCGCCCGCCGGATCTCAGGCCGCGTATGCGGTACCTTAACCCGCCTATAATCGATTTAAGCCAGGGTTTGACTCGAGTCGTCGCCCCGGGATAACCCTCGCCCCATGGTAAAACTTCACGTCTTTTCGGCCGTCGGGATCTTGCTCGGAACCGCCGGCGGCGTCGCTTTCGCGGCCGTCGCCGGACCATCCGTCGGACTGATTTCCGTGGAGGATTTCGCGGCCGACGCCTCGCGTTCCGGCGATCTTCCGGCAGACTGGTTGGTTCCGTCGTCGGAATTCGAAGCGGCTCGCAAGACCCTCCTTCCGGTGGCGCGGGTCCAGTCGAACGGAGTTCCCGTTTACTCAGCGCCCGATAATCGTTGGTTCGAAACCGATTTTCGCGCGCTCCGGAAAAAGTTTCGCGCGACCGACGACCTCGATCTGAAAGAGAAATGGTTCGACACGTTCGAGTTCGACGACGCCGGCTCGAGTTTCCTTTTCCCCCACCCGACCCTCGACTACTGGGATATCCTCCCGCATCCGCCGGTGACGAAACTTTCCGCCGACCTCGCGACTCACTCGATCCGTTACGGCGCGGCCCATCGACCGAAC
>JAYVXM010000524.1:0-3708 GCA_043785205.1 Bdellovibrionales bacterium | reverse complement strand
AATTCCATGGTGTCCCGAGCGCTTTGAGCGTCGAGATTTCCGGTCGGTTCGTCGCGAATACCCCTAGCCAACTGTCCGGAGGGCAGCAACAACGGGTCGCGATCGCCCGCGCCCTCGTACGGGACGCGGAACTGATCCTCGCCGACGAACCGACCGGAAATCTCGACGCTCAAAGCGCTCGGGACACCATGGAATTTCTGGCCAAACTGAACGAGGAAGGTCGAACGGTCGTCGTAATTTCCCACGATCCCGAAACGCTCCGGCACTGCGGTCGAATCATACATCTCCAACACGGAAAGATCGTCCGCGACGAGCGAAAATCCACGGCAAGAACGCCCTCCCATGCTCCCCGCCATCGAGAGCCCCGTTTCGAGCCGAAGCGCGGTGGCTTTATGTCCAAGGCGCTCGTACGTACCGCCGTCGAGAACCTTCTCCGAAATCGCACGCGATCGTTACTCACGATGCTCGGAGTCGTGATCGGCGTCGCCTCGCTCCATAGCGTAGTCACCTTAGGGAGTTACACGGAATCGAAACTACTGACGAGCTATCAAGATCTCGGAGTCACCCGGCTGGAAATTCACGGCTATAAAAAATGGCGCCTCGCCGCCGCCGAGCCTCCGCGCGCTCTTTTCGAAGGTTTCAATCCGGTGAACGAACTCGGGCGCCTAAAAGCTCTTTTCCCGGAAATCATCGGGCTGTCCCCGAACCCCCCCCAACCCGTTTTTGCGAGCGCGGGTGGAATCGAATTTCCGCGACAGTTGCACGTGCTCGGCGTCTGGCCGGACTACCTTCGGATGCTTCGGCGCCCGCTCTCCGCGGGAAGAAATCTGACGGACCTGGACGACGAGTCCGAGCGGCCGGTCTGCGTCGTCGGCGAGGAGATCGCTCGCAACTTCTTCGGTTCGGAATCCCCGCTCGGGAAAGTAGTCGCGATCAGAAAGCTGTGGAAAAAAGCGAGGTTCGCTTGCCGTATCGTCGGGGTACTCGGGTCCGGCCACGGCGCGAATTTGCGGGTCGCCGACATTTTCATACCCTACTCGTTCATGAATGCGGTCGAGCCCGAACCCATCGCGGATTTCTTCGTGGAGGTCCGCGCCGGGGAAAGCCCCCAGGCGCTCGGTGAAAAGGTCGTCGCGTTATTTCGGAACCGCTACGGAACGGGTGGAGATTTCGAAGTAGCGTCCGACGTCGCCCTGATCCGTCAGATGAAAAGCTCGCTTCTAACTTTCCGTTGGCTCCTGAGCGCCGTCGCGCTTATTGCGCTCGCGGTCGGAGGAATCGGAATCAGCAATATGATGTACGCCTCGATCGCGGAGCGAACGAAAGAGATCGGCCTTCGGCGCGCGGTAGGCGCCACTCGCACGGACGTGCGAAATCAGGTTCTCGTCGAGAGCGTCATTTTAAGTATGCTTGCGGGGACCGTCGGGCTCGCCTTCGGTTTCGTCGCTTCGGAGGGCGTCATCTTCGTCGCCGGCCAGTTCGTCCCTCAGCTCACCTTCGCTTGGGTTTTCGATCCGATCGCTTGGTCCGTCGCCGCGGTTTCGATGATGGCGGTAGGGGCCTTAAGCGGGCTCGCTCCGGCCAGAAAAGCGGAACGCATCGACATCGCGGAAGCCCTGCGCGCGGAGTAAGCGGAGGAGCTTAGGCCGCCGCCTTCCGCTCGGACAGAATCGAGAAAACGCGCTTCGAGATTCGGGCATTGGCGATTTCCTCGGCGGTGAGCGATCGGAGCGTCTCCGCGATATGCCCTTGGGGGTCCTTTATTCCCCAGTGTACCCGAAGCGCCGACTCGACGGCCTCAAGATCGGGACAGGAGCAAAGTAGTCCGACCAGTACGCGTTTGGCCTGGGACTTCAAGGTTCCGGGAAGGACGTCGAGCAAATCGATATCTCGAGCGGAGTTCACGACCAAGGAAGCCCAGGTTCCGCGTTTCTCCACGTACGTTTTCGCGACGTTACGAAGACGTTGTTCGTCTTGAGTGAGCCGATAAAAATCACGCAAGAGCTCGAAGACGCGAACCGGCGGAAGGCGGGTAAGCTGCTCCTTTACGAACGCGTCCAACCAACTTTTATCGCGGGAAATCATGCGCAGGGCCTTCTGCATTCGTGAAAACTCGGTCGAATCCTTCACCCATTCCGGCTTTTGAACCGTCGCGACGTTTCGCGGCCAGTAGTTATGCTGAAGACCTCCGCGATCGGCCGTACTACGCACGACCAGAGACACCGTCGGCCGATCGAGATGCCAAACTTGATGGATCAGCTTCCCCCCTTCGATCGGGCGCACCGCCCCCAGAGCGATTCGCTCCTGCAACACCGGAGTGAGTTCGCCTACCCTCAACTCGCCGTCGACTTGTTCCACGTTCTCGAAAACATAGGTCGAATGGAGACTCTCTCCCGAAACGACGGCGAAAGCTCCGCTAAAGGAATGATCATGGACCGAGGTTTCGGCGTCCTGCCAGAACAGGGCTTCGATCAATAACTTACCGTCGTTGAAGAGGGTCAGCGGCGGCTGCCCGAAATGCCCCGCGCCGAATTGCTGAGGAAGATAGTCGCTTGTAAAAAACCAGTCGATCAGGGAACGGGAATCGAACGCCCGGTGAAGGGCAGCCTTGGTAAGGACCGAATGCGCCACCTCGGGGAGAACTTCAGTCCGGCACCCTTTGGCTCGCCATTGACTTTGGGTGTCGCGGGCGAGGTCCTGAACTAAATCGTAAAAGCGTTCCCCTTCGCGGTTCGAGCTCTGTTTTTCCATGCTCACTCGTCGGACGAACCGTGCCCATTCCTGATGACAGGAGGGAGAAAAATGGAAGAATTCGAGTCAGAATGCGGAGTAATAAATACATTTAAGCGGGGAACCCTAAAAGACGAAAAGAAAACATGGGGCCTCGGAGTCTTACGAAAAAGAAATCCCGCGCTAATCCAAAGCCCGACCCACTGGTCCTCGTCTTCGCCGCCGACGAAAATTACGTCAAACCCCTGGCGGCACTCCTCACCTCCATTTTGGTCAACCTGTCGGGCGAGAAAGCCGTTTCCTTCTACCTATTCGACTCGGGAATGAAACCCGAAAGCGTGGAGAAAATCCGGAAAGTCGTCCGCCGGCAAAGCGGGGGGGAATCTACTCTCGATGTGGTCAATGCGCCGGAAAAACATCTCGAGAATTTCGAGGCCGTAAGCCGATTCACGCCCGCCATCTACATGCGCTTGCTCATCCCGGACCTCCTTCCGGCCGGCACGAAGCGGGCTCTCTACCTCGACTGCGACATGATCGTATTCGACGACCTGAGAAAAGTTTGGAAAACTCGCTTCTCGGAGCCCTTCGCCGCCGTGCGCGATTTCGGAATCCCGTACATCGGCCGCTCGCTCTGCGAAGGGGAAGGCCAGCCTATCATCCCCTTTCCGTTGTTCGACCATTACCGGCCTCCTCCGGAGACCCATTACTTCAATTCGGGGCTTCTCCTGATCGACATTCCTAAGTGGAGAAAAACTCGGATCACCGAAAAGGCGGTCGAATATCTCGTCCGCGCGAAAGGACAGCTTCGCCTTCCGGACCAAGACGCTCTGAATCTCGCCGCCCTCGGCAATTGGCATGCGCTACCGATACGCTGGAACCTCGCCCTCACGTGTATCCCGGGCGCCGCCGGGCTGCCCGATTCGACGGTGAGAACGGAGCTACTCGAACACTCGGCCGCTTATCTCCGAAACCCCGGAA
>JAYVXM010000523.1:0-3723 GCA_043785205.1 Bdellovibrionales bacterium | reverse complement strand
GTGTCTCCGGCACGGGCAGGGACGGGATAGGCGAGGGCGGTGCTGAGGGCGACGGTAACGACGAGAGTCACGGGCAAAATATCGAGGTACGGCATTGGGGTCATTCTCCTGCCTGGCTTCTCCGTCGGAACCCGCTGGATGAAAAAGAGATAATAGTTTAATATTGAATAACTAAAAGTTATGAATATCCGGCGAATCAATCTCCTCCACCTCGAACAGTTCTACGAAGTCGCGAAGGCGGGCGGGATCACCGCCGGCGCCCAGAAGCTGCGAATCTCCCAACCGGCCCTTTCGAAATCGATCCGCCTCCTCGAGGACTCGCTCGGCGCCCGGCTCTTCGAGCGCACGAAACGGGGGGTTCACCTCACCCCGGCGGGCGCGATCGCGTTCGAGCACGCGGGTCGGATTTTCGCGGAATCGCTCCACCTCCGGGAGCGGATCGAAACCGAGAAGGAGACCCTCGCGGGCGACTGGTGCCTCGGCGCCTCGGACAATCTCGCGATCCACGTCCTGCCCAAACTCCTCGCCGACTTGAAAATCGATCACCCGGCGCTCCGGGTCCAGATTTTCGCCGGAACTTCTTCGGACATTAAGGACGAACTCTACGGCGATCGATGCGACGCCGGACTCTTTTTCACGCATCCCGCGGCGACCGAGAATCTCCGGGCCGAACCGATTTTCGAGACGGAATTCTGGATCGTGCTCGCGAAGGACAGCGTCTGGGCGAAACGCCGGCGCCGCTGGACACTCGCCGATCTTCGCGCGGGAGAGATTCCACGCATCGAGTCCCGGCACTCGGACTACGCCGCGGGTTTTCCGGCCCATTTTCATTCGCGGAATCTCGAACTCCCCGGCCTTCCTTTCCTCGAAGCGAATCTCCACGAAGTGAAAAAACGGCTCGTACTCGCCGGAGCGGGCTACTCGCTCCTCATCCGGCACGCCATCGAGAACGAGATCCGTTCGGGCGAACTCGTGCGGATCCCCACGCCGAAGCCGCTCGTGGCCCCCGTTTACTGGGTCACGCGGAAAGGACGCGCGCCGAATCGCGTTTCGGAGGAGTTTCGCCGCCGGCTTACGGCGAAAACGGCGGGACGGAAACCGCGGGCGTAGTCGCGAGCGCCTCGCTCGGCGCATATTCGCACTTCGCCGCGCAGTGGGGGCCTCGGCGCGACGGGATCGGCGAGAGGCAATCGTATTTCGCGGCGAACCGGCGGTTTTCCCGCACGAGCGCCTGGTAAGCGAAGGCGGCGACGACGGTATCCCGGTCGAAGCGATCGAGCGTCGCCCAGGTATCGAGCCCGTGCGCCGCCCAGGCCGAATCGAATGTCGCGCGGGCGTCGGTCGGGAGGCCATCGCGGATGGATTTGAATACGCGCATGAAGCTCAGGAAATCGACGGTCACGGTTTCGCCCGCCGACCGAGCGATCGCGCGCCGGTCGACGAAAGTGCAGGCGTAATGATCCGGCGTTTGACCGACGCGATCGATCGCCGCCATCAGCGTCGCCATCGGTTTCTCCCCGAGCAGCGATCCGATCGAGCGGACGAACGAGACGAGGACCGGGCCGAGCGCGTTCATGTAGCACGCGTTTAGGCCGGCGGTTCCGTTCCGGTAATGAATCAGACAGCGCTCGGGACGAAACGGTGCCGCGAGTTCCGCGGGCGTCGGTGCCGTTTCGCGGGACCCGGAGTAGAGCGTGCTCCGCTCCTGGCGCAGACTCGCGTCGGAGCGGAAGAACTTGCACATTTCCCGTTCGTTTTCCGTCATCGAAGCGGTCGGAATCGTCGCGCAGATTTTCACGGGCTCGGTCTGGAACCGGCCGAGGTAGAATTCGCGGAAAGGACGGTTCATCGACTGGACCGGAGTGCCGTCCCGTTCGAAGCGAAGCGCGGCGCGAACCGTCGGATCCGAGAATCCGATCACCGACGCGTCGGTCGCATAGCTCGAAAGGAGGTCGGGGAAGCTCTCGTGAAAAAGGTAATCGCCTTCGATCGTCAGACCCGCGTCCCCGAGCCGGCCCTCGAGGAGAAGCCAATGCGTGACTTCATGGGCATAAATCCGATCCGGAAAGCGTTCCGCGCGGAAATCTCCGAAAAGGTCGATCTCGACGCTCGAGGGATTCGCGCTCGTGAAGGATTCGAGCGGGCCGAGCGGGTGTTCGGCGAGGCTGAGCCGAACTCCGGGTCCGAAAAGCTCCTCGGGGCTCCGGCCGAGCGCGACCGCGTAACGCGCGTGAATCTCGCGAATGCGCGCAAGTAAGGCGATGAGTTCCTTCGGCAGCCTGGCCGCCGCGAGCTCGCAATAGTCCACGTTCACGGGAACGTTCGCGAGTCCTTCCTGGACCTCAAGCTCGGAGATCTGGGCCGACCGACAGACCGGGTTTGGGAAGTTGAAGGCGGCGGTGGCGGACGTCTTTTTCGGAGCGAACGGCGCGACCCCGGTCGAACGAAAGGAATAGGTGCTCGCGACCGCCGCCGGCGAAAGACCGGCGAGGGTCATTCCGATCAAAGCGAATCGGGCGATCAGCGGGCGAAACAGGCGCGACATGGGACGCCCTTCATCTCATAATTGACTTACTGCGTCATGTATAATTAAACCCCTATGATTTCAAGGGGATCCTTCGGGTTAAACGCCGCCAAAAGACCGTAAGCCCAAGAATTCATTCCGGCTTAACCTTTCGCGGGCGATTACCGAAAAAGAGAGGTGGAAAAACTGAATCGCCCCGTTGAACGTCCGTCCGTCTCGAAGCCTAAACGCGATCGGAGTCGGATCCCCGCCCTCCTCCTTATCCTCATCCCGCTCATCCTCGCGAGCGGCCCGACGGGATTACCGACCAGCGCCCATGCCGGCGGGGGCCTCTCCGCCTTCGGTCGTCGATGCCTCCAGTGGCTTCGCCATGCGGAACCGACCGATTTCAAACCGGAAGACTTCTCGGGCGCGGCGACGAACGAACTCCGCACGGGAACTCACTTCCCGAAAAATTTCTCGCCGGAGGAACGCACGGCCCTCCTCAAGGAATTCATGGACGACGGTCGCCCGATCCTCGTCGTCACCGACGCGCACTACGGCCAGAAGAGCGGCGTCGTCACGGTGATGAAGGTCCTCCAGGAGCAAGTCGCGAAACTGACTCAGGGAAAAGTGGCGATCAAATACGTCATGCCGGATCAATTCAAAACGAAGATCGCTGTGAAATATCAGGATCTGATCTTCGCCTATATGGGCGCCAAAAATTTCAAGCGGATCCTCACCGAAGCGGACCCCCAGGCTATCCACGTGATGGTCGAGGGCAACCTCGGATCTCAGGCGCGCTCCGTGCTCAAACAGGAGAGGATCCCGTTCACGACCGCCTACCACACGATGTTTCCGGAATATATCCGCGACATGGTCGCCAAGTACTCGAAGTGGCTCAGCGAACCCGCGCGGAAGTTCGTGAACGGCCAGCTCCGGAATTTTCACAGCATTTCGGAAGGCATCATGGTCCCGACCGAGACGATGGCGAAGGGCCTCATCGACGGCGGTTACGCGCCGGAACGGATCCGCTATTGGTCTCACGGAGTGGACGTAGACCTCTTCGATCCGAGCAAGGCCGACCCCTCCCTTTACGCCGGCCTCCCGCGGCCGATCTCGGTTTTCATCGGGCGAGTCGCCGTCGAAAAGAACCTCGAGGACTTCCTCCGCATGGATATTCCCGGCACGAAGGTCGTCGTAGGCAGCGGCCCGGAACT
>JAYVXM010000522.1:0-3741 GCA_043785205.1 Bdellovibrionales bacterium | reverse complement strand
TCGCGGTCGCGATGCGTCCCATCTGGGTTCCGCGCCCGTCCCATCCGTGCACGATCAATACGCGAGGCCCCTGGCCCCAGGCGTAGGCGACCAAGCCCGACCGAAGGACCATTCGCCGCGCGGACTTCTTCAGCTCGACCTCCCAGCCCGGCGGCGGAATTCGGGTCGGCGTCATGAAATAACGGAGCGCGCGCTCGGCGGTCCGCTCGGGAGCGATGATGCTACCGACGATGAACGCCGAGCGGATCGCCAGGAATTCGAGCCGCTCCCGCAAAGGAGGCCGGCGAGGAAGGCGCGGGCCTTCGGCGGCGGAGATCGGCGCGGCGGGGGATTCGGGAGCGGCGGCGTTCAAGATTGCTCCCCTGTTTACGATGGTAACTTCAAGACTTCGTCCTGAAGATCGGGCGGAGCGCGCGGTTCGCGAGGTTCTCGTCGAGGAGTTCTTCCATCGCGACGAGGAGCCCGGGCGAAGTATGGTTGAAGTCGGTGACTTTTCCGTCGATGAGGTCGACCGCTGCGAAGAGGACCCGGTACCGTCTCAGGAGGGCGCCGATTTTCAGGCTGGCCGCCCGATCGGAGCGGGTGAGTTTCACGGGCGCGAGCCGGCCGCCCTGGTCCATGTCGATGATCGATTCGCCGGTGCGCGGAACTTTCTTCACGGAGGCGAGGAGCGCGCCATCGACGAACCAAAGCCGCGTTTCGCCGCCGGCGATGCCGGGCAGGAACTCCTGGACGATGACCGGGAGCCGTTCGCCGTCGGTCGCGAGGCGAAGGCGGTCGCGAATCGTTCCGACCGCGAACGTGCGCGTATCGAGGACCTCGACTCCCTTGCTCTGGGCGAGGTAGAGCGGTTTTACGACGACCTTTCCGTGAGTGGCCGCGAACTCGGCGAGCCGATCGACCGACGCCGAGACGAGACTCTCCGGAAAGAGCGCACCGAGCTCGGCCGCGACCCACTTCTCGTTCAAGAAAAAGAGCGATTCGGGCGAGGAATGGATGATCGGCGCCCGCTTCCCCGCGGCGCGCGTCGCGCTCAGGATCTGGAGCGGAAGAAGATAAGAGAGGTCGACCGGTGGATCGGTCCGGTAAAAAACGTGATCGAAGTCGGCGAGCGGAACCCAGCGCCGTTCCGCGCGCCGAATATTTTCCGAACGGCGGGGCCGCGCGATCCCGGCGATCGAAACGACCTCCGCGTGCGGAATTCCGCCGTCGAGCCCGATCCAGCGATTTTCGGCCACCGCGCATTCGGCGCCGCAGAGGAGGGCCTCCTCGACGAGTCGAAGGGTCGTGTCCCGCTCGTGATCGAGCGTATCCCAGGGATCGGTCACGAAGAGAAGCCGCAGCGCTCGGGGCGCCTTTCGGACGGGAGACTTCCCGTGTGCCGCCGCCTTTCCGAGCGTCTTCGCGCGGGCGCGGCCCGGTGCTTTCCGAATCTTCGGCGCCTTCCTTTTCAAACGGCACCGCCCGCGATCTTCCGGGTGAGCTCGTCGAGATAGGGCGCCAACTTTTCCCGAAGTTTGGACGGGAGCGCGGAGTCGAGCCGCAGCCGCCGCTGCGCTTCGGCGCGCGCGGCGTCCGGTTCGAGGTGAGCGGCGACATGGGCCGGATCCGAGCGTTTCGCCGCGAAATCGTCCTCGAGGTCGTCTGCGATTTGGAAGGCGACTCCGAAGTCGTCGCCGAGCCGTCCGAGCGCCGCCACGACTTCTTCGGGAGCGCCGGCCGCGAGAGCGGGAAGCGTTAGTGCGGCTCGGAAAAGCGCGCCGGTCTTCAGGCGGAAGATTTCGTAAAGTGCGGTGGGCATGCCGATCGGGGCGGTCCGGTCCATTTCGGCGGCCTGGCCCGCGATTACTCCGCGGGCTCCGGCGGCTTCCGTAAGGACCGTCGCGAGCGCGAGGACCCGATCGGCGGGCAACCGCCCGCGCAGGGAGAGGACGACGTCGACGGCGAGGAGCGCGAGCGCGTCACCGGCGAGGACCGCGAGGCCCTCTCCGTAAACCTTGTGATTCGTCGGGCGGCCGCGCCGAAAGTCGTCATCGTCCATGGCGGGAAGATCGTCGTGAACGAGCGTGTAGGCGTGGGTCATTTCGAGGGCGGCCGCCAGGGTGAGCGCGATCTCCGGGGACAGCGAGAAGGCTTCACCCACGCTCCGGATCAGCCGCGGGCGAATCCGTTTTCCGGGGCCGAGGAGGCTGTAGAGAATCGACTCCTGGAGGTTTGCCGGCGCGCCCTGCAGCGCCGCCCGAGCGGCGGCGGCGATCGCGGTTTCGAGTTCGGCCGTAAGGGAGGCGGAAGGCGATTCGGTCTTCATACGTCTCGCTTAGGGATCGGGCGCGGACTGGGGTTCGTAAAGGGGACCGGTGATGCGCACTCCGAAGGTGCCGTCCGGTTTCTTGAAGTTCGCTCCGAGTAGCGATTCCACCATGCTGATCGTTTTCTCTTGCCGGTAATGCTCGGAAATACCGAATTTAAGCCGGAGATTCAGATCCGAACTCGCGAGAACTTTACTCAGCTTAATGTCCCCGGTGGCGGTGCCCTGAAGGTCGTCGGTGCTACCTGGTTTTCCGAGGCGCACGGTCGTAAGGGTGGCTTTTCCGGCGCCGATGTCGATGTCGAAGACACCGTCGGAGATCGCGGTACGGGGAATGTCGAAGCCCATGACTTTCTGGGCGTCCACGACGATCTTGGCGAGATTCAGCGTGATCTTTCCGGATAGTCCGCTCGCCGAGGAGGGGGAGCCGGACAGGGAAACCGAGCCCTTAAGATCCGCGGTACCGTCGAGTCCGGCGGCGAACGGAAGGACGCCCATTTTTCCGAGATTGAGGCTATCGAGTTGGATATCGGCGTCGAAATCATCCCCTTTCGCCTTGATGTCGCCGATGATCGTGCCGGCCCCTTCTTCAAGCATGAAGTGGGCGCCGAGCTTGCCTTGGAGAAGGGGGCCGAGAATGTTCGGGGCGACCTCCAGACGGGAGAACTTCAACACCTTTTGGGAGCTGATTTGAGTGAGTCGCACCATGCTCATCTCGTACCGGAGCCCGAGTCCGAGCTCGATGTGACCTTCTTCGGCCGACGCTTGAATTCCCATCGGGTTCAGCTGCTGGTTGATCGTCCCGAGCAGCCAGGCGTGGATTTTCGGCTGCGGAACCTTCACGAGCGTGAATACGAGCAGGCAAGTCACGAAGAGAAAGCCGAAACCGAGGAATCTCAACGTTCCTCCGCCGGGCTCTTCCGTCGCTTCAATCGTCGTTTCGATCGCCATGCTCGCTCCTCCCTACGGCTTCAGGCGGAAAGCGGATACGACTACCGTCGCGTCGAGAAAGCCGCTTTCGTCGGTATGGGTATCGATTTGGAGCTTACGCACTTTCACGGTACGGCCGCCATTTTCGATCTCATGAACGTATTTCGTCAGTTGCCGGACGTTGATTTTCTTCAGATTCGCCTCGACTACTGTTTCCTCGGGGCCTGCGGAAGAAACCGCGGCCGTGTCCTTATCCTTCGCGGTCTTCGTGCTTTTCGGAGCCGGCGCGGTCGCTCCGGCGGTGACGACGGCTTCGGAAATGATCTGGATGCCCGACGGATCGATTCCGGCGGCGGTGCCTTTTTCCTGTAGGAACTGACCCCAGGGTTGGTCGGCGCCGCCGTTGAATCGAGCGGTCACATCCTTGAGTCGCTTCAGTTCCTCCTGGGCGGACTGGATCTTCTGGATGAGGAGGAGCTTTTCCTCAATTTCGTGTTTCTGGG
>JAYVXM010000521.1:0-3750 GCA_043785205.1 Bdellovibrionales bacterium | reverse complement strand
TCAGCCCCGCCAGATGATTTCGACGGACGCTCAGATGGCCGGCTTGGTCGATCCGGGAACTTTCGTCTACTGGCTTGAAAACTATTACGCTTCTCATCCATTTCGGGCCGGCGACCTGGTCTATTTTCGGTACCAAAAAGATCAAACTCCGGTCATTCGGATCGTCCGTGGCGTATCGGGGGATACGTTCGAAGTCGTCAAGGACGACGCGGGGCACGGATGGAAGATCAAGGTCAACAATCAGTTTCTGAAAGTCGGGAATGCAGATCTCGTTTACGGTTCCCCCGATTTTATCCCTCCCCTCGGTTTGGCGGCGAAATCCCACCGAAATCGGATTGGGGATGGCGAGGTCATATTACTGACGAATTCCGCTTCCGGTCGATTCGATAGTCTCCTCATGGGACTGATTTCGATCCAAGACATTGCCGGAAAGATCGTTCTCGATTTAAAGGACGCTCCGTAGCCCGCTCCGCATCCTTAGTTTCGTCAGAATCCCGTCGACCTGTTAAACATCCGACATTTAAAGAAAAACTCCGCGCACCGCTGAAAATATTGGATAATTAATGAGCGAGCCCGCAAGAAGTGGGTCGGTACCAAGATTTTCTGAACCCAAGGAAGGGACCGGATTTGATCTCTTTGCGATCGACAATCCCGCCGTTTTTAATCGGCGCTGGCGTCATGAGTTTGCTTTTCATTTTTTGGGGGCGAGGCCCGCACGATTACCCGTGGCATTCGAACACACCGACGCCGTTAGTAACCGCGGTGGCCTGCGATCGCGACCTCTGCCAAAAAACTTTGGGTCTTTACCAAGTTCCTCTTCTCGATCCGCCGCCTTTTCATCCGGAGATGCCGCCGTCGCTCGAATCCAATTTCGAAGGGGAAGTTTACCTTCGCTGGCTCGCCGTGCGAAAGGCAAAAAGCTATTTCATCACCGTTACGGACGAGAGCGGAGCCGAAATACGTACGTACCGCACTCCGTACGTCGCGATTTATCTCAAGGGTTTGCCCCGCCCGACCAATAAGGACCGGGAAAAATATCTGATTAAACTCGCGACGGTGAACGCGAACGATCTCGTCGGGCCTTTTTCGTCTCCCCGAGTGCTCTTCGTAAAAAAGCCCATCGATCTAACCGCCCCTAAAATTAAGGACATCCGAGTCGAGGATTAGTGCTGGGAAAATTCCGTTCAACACAGTCAAACTTTCGGATCTGGGGAACGCCGTTTACGCTTCTCCTGTGCGGAGTTATGGCCTTCGGGAACGAGGCCGGACTCGCGCCGCCGAGCGAACGTTCCGACTCCTCCGGAATCGAAATCGCGGCGAAGGAAAAAGAGCCGCCCGCTCGGACAGTCTTCATTTCGCTCGAAAAAGTGAAGGAAGCCGAACGCTACGACGTCGAAATTATACCGGTGACCTTGAAGTGGAGCGAACCCCTCAGTTTCAGTACTTTCGCGGGCGCGCTGCGAATTCGCCTCACTCCGTCGATTTACCGGATCCGTACGCGTTCCGTGAAAAAGGGCGGAGGGCGCGGCGGATGGGGAGAATGGAAGGACTTCGAAGTCCCGTACCGAAACGTCACCGCGCGTACGCCCGCCGACAAGGCGATTATCCGTTCCACCGGCTACGAAAACCAGATCGTCACTTTCGAGTGGCCGAAAGCGGCCGACGCGCCCGGATATTATCTCGAAGTTCACTCCGCGACGGGAACTCCGATCAAAAAAATCGCGACGGCGGAACGCTGGTTGAATTTAGAACTTCCCGTGGGACACGAATACTCGTGGTGCCTTTTACCCGTCACGAAGATGCCCCCGAGCGTCGCGCCGGACGACTGCCACTTTACCCAGTTCCGAATCCGGGAATCCTCGACCGAGCTTCCGCATGCCTTGACGGCAATCGATCCGCGCAAGGGCGCGATCGGGTACCAATTCGAAGTCATTCGCTTCGAAGACGCGAAGTCGCTCGGCGACCCGGTTACGATCCAGTCCGTCGAGCCGGAGCTGAAGGCGCAGCTTGAGCCCGGCGAATACGAGCTCCGAGCCCGCGCGCTCTTCGAACAGGACCATAAAACGGGATGGAGCTCGCCCAAGAAATTTTTCGTTCCCCACCGGCCGCCCGAGCCGCTCTCTCCGGTCATGGGCGGCGAAATCGAAGGGGAAGAGGACGAAAATGGACGAATCACGCTTGCCTGGCGCGAAGAACCGGGCGCGGCGGATTACACCGTGACCTTGTTCAAAGCCGATGGGCAAATCATCGATACGAAAAATACCAAGGAGACCCAGGCGGAATTCCTCCTTCCGGAAGACGCCAAATATTATTGGCAGGTGAGCGCCTATAGTAAGGGCGAACCCCGGCGATCGCCTGCTTCGGCCACCCTGGATCCGAAGAACGCGTCCGAGTTTTATATCAAGCCCTACTATCCCTTCAACCTGACCGCCGCCGAAGCCCCGGCTCCTTTTTATGGATGGGCGCGGTACACGATTTCGTCGGCCGATTACTACAGTGAAAGCTACGACGATAATGCGATCGTGCGCCAAAGCATCCAGGCCGGTCGGCTCGAGCTCGCGACGGGTTACTGGCACCGGAAAACCCATCTCGGCGTACTCCTCGACGGCGGAATTCAAAATTACCGTACTCCTACGGAATCGAATTATCAAAAAGGCGGCGCGATCAGCTTAGGCTATCGATTCTTCGGCGAAGGAGACCGCCGCGCGCAGGTCTGGCTCGGTTACGCCTACCGGGAAATCCCGAGTTTGGTCGCGAATCCGTCGACCCTCACCTATCGAATCAGCCACCTGAGTTCCGCCGGACCTCAGCTTAGATTCATCGTCAGCGATATGTTTTCCGAAAAATTCGGGTATCAGCTCCACGGACGCCTTTTCCTCGGAACGAAAGATCTCGGGTCTCCGAACGGACAACCCCAGGAGTCCGCGCTCGCCCTCGCGGCGAGCACCGCCTTGACCTATCGGCTCAGCGAAACGAGCATCGGACTTCTCGGCTATACCTATCAACTGGACAACGGCTCGTACCGATCCGCGGATACTCCGGGACACGTGAACAAAACTTCACTCACCGGCCATTACCTAACGTTCGGCCTGGAAATCGCCCTCGAAAAACCGAAGCGATGAGCCGCGGTCGCCATCCGATCCCAAAAAAAGGGCTCCGAGGAAAGTTCCTCGGAGCCCTTTTCATTTTTCTTCGTTCTACCGCGAATTAGAGTTCCGAATCCGCTCCGCGGCGGCGCATGTACGTCGGAACATCATACTCGTCGTCGGTCAGATTCGTGATCCCGAGGCGTTGCGCGATCGCGCGCGCCCGGGCGAGCTCGCCGGCTTCGGCGCCGGTGCCCATTTCCTTCGAAGGCGTCCGTGCCGCAAGGCCCGGATTCACCGCTTCGGGAGTCACGTGCGTTTCTCCCGCCAGATCCTCGAACGCGGAAGCTTCGGTTTCAATCGTCACGGTTTCGACCCGAATCGGTTGAGGAACGACCGGAGCGGAGACCATGGAAGAGTTCGGAGCCGGAGGAGTAGCCGCGGCGGACTGACTCCAGCCTAGAGCGCCTGAACTCGCTTGGGAGTTCAGGCTCATGGCGACCGTGGCCGCCGGAGTTCCGAGTCCCGTCGCGATCACGGTGATTTTCACCGCGTCGTTCATGGATTCGTCGATCACGGTTCCGAAGATGATTTCGGCGTCCGGATGAGCGGCTTCCATAATGAGCGTGGTGGCTTCGTTCACTTCGTGGATCGACAGGTCCGG
>JAYVXM010000520.1:0-3750 GCA_043785205.1 Bdellovibrionales bacterium | reverse complement strand
CCGAAGCGCGTTTCCGAAAAAAAGGAGTGCCACGAGGAGCACGCGAAAATCACGGCGCGCGAACCGGAGAAAGAGGGAGAGCCAGAGGACGAGCATCGTCTTTTGAAAGAAAAACGACGCGGATTCATAGCTCTCGAATTCGAACGCCTTTCCGAAAAGGAGCGCGACGAGCGGCGAATATTTATACTGGAAGTGCCCGACGACGTCGTAAACGGTCACGCCGAGGACGGCCTTTTTGCCCGCTTCCCAGTAGACCGGAAAATCGAGCCAGCGCGACGTTAGGGTCGGGAGGAGCGCGAGGAAGCGGAAGTAGAGGAAGGCCAAAGCCGCGGGAAGGATCGAAAGGACCCAGGGTCCGGGGGATTTCGGAGCGTCGGTGCGGGAAGAAAGAGTGGGCTGCACAAATACTATCCTATTGAAAAGACAGCCGGATTCCAAACCCTCAGCGAAGCCAGTTGACACCCGATAACGCAAAGTGTTAATATTTCTTCATGGGTGACAGTCGCGGTCCGTATCCAGCGTCGCCAGGTCTCGTAGGCCATTTTGTCCGGGAAAAGCGCGAAGGCGTCGGTCTGAGCCAGCGCGCGCTCGGGCAGCTTTTCGACCCCCCGGTCACGACCCAGTTTATCTCGAATATCGAACGCGGAGTCACGCCCCTCCCGCCGGTTCACATTCCGACCCTCGTCCGTGTGCTTCGTATCGCGGAAACGGATCTCCTTTCGGTCCTCGAACGCGAATACGCCGCGAAAATTTCAAACCGCGTCGGCCGACCCGAACTTGCGATCACCATGGCCGGAATTCCTGGCTTCCGGATCGCCGACGAGGACCGCGCCTACTTCCAAGCGCTCTACGATTCTTATCGTCTATCCGATCCGAAAACGCGTGAAGCCTTCCAGTCGGTCTGCGATACTCTCCTCAGGACCCCGAAGCCGCACGTGAAATGAAAACGATCGAAATCCCAGGCCGCCCGAGCGGCTCGCGTAAAAAGAGCCTTCGCGACCGCCTCCGCCCGGAGACCGACGTTCCGACGAAGAACGGCTACTTCCGCTCGTTCGACGGCACGAAACTCTTTTACAGCGTCGAAGGCGAAGGAAAGCCGCTCATTTTTTGCTACGGCATCGTCTGCTCGAGCCTGCACTGGACCTATCAGATCGAACATTTCCGAAAAAATTACAAAACCGTCTGGATGGACTACCGAGGACATCAGAATTCCGAGGTTCCCGAGGATATTTCCTCGCTGACGTTGGAGAATCTCGCCAAGGACCTGAAACTTCTTCTCGACGAACTCCAAATCCAAAACGCGGTCTTCCTCGGCCACTCAATGGGCGTGAACGTCGTACTCGAGTTCGCCCGCCTTTACCCGGAACGCGTCTCGGGAATGATCCTCGCGAACGGGACCGCGAACCGCCCGCTCGAAACGCTTTTCAATTCGAACGCGCTCATGCCGGGCTTTCGTCTCCTCGAACTTCTCCGCGATAAATCGCCGAAGCTCCTGAAAAAGATCTGGACGATGCAAAAGGGAAATCCGCTCGCCCACCGCGCGATCGGACTCCTCGGTTTCAATCCCCACCTGACCGCCCACGAAGACGTCGCCCTCTACGTCGATCAGATCGCCGAACTCGACCCCCGCGTCTTCCTCTACCTCATCCGAAATTACGATAATTACGACGGCTCGAGCTGGCTTCACACGATCACCGCCCCGACGCGAATCATCGCCGGCGAGGACGATCTCATCATCCCCCTTCCGCAGCAGGAACTTCTCCATCAGCTCATCCCGAAGAGTGAGTTCGAGGTCATCCGGCATGGAAGTCACTGTCCCCAGATGGATCTCCCCGAGCTCATGAACTCGAAGATCGAAGAGTTCCTGCGCAAGCTCGGCTACTAACGTGAGTAGGCTTGCTCCGCGGATGGGCGGCAAGCTGTTCTAGACTACTGAAGTTTTCCCGGGTCGATTTTCCAGTCCGACCACGGAAAACGCCAGTCGAGGTGGCGACGGACGTCGTTCGGATCCATGCCCACCTTTTCGAGACACCGCTTCGCCGGACCCACGCAGAGCTGGCCGTGACAGCGACCGGATCCGAGTCCCGTGCTCTCGAACGCCGCGTCGACCGAGAGGAGATTTCCTTGTTCGACCCGTTCGAGGAACGCGTTCTCCTGGATGCCGAGGCACGGACAAAGGTCGTCGGACGGAGCCTCGTCGCGAACGGACCGAATCGCCATACCTTTCCGAACCATCGTCTGGCAGGCGAGCTGACGGAGTCCGTCGACGTCGACCTCGCAAAGTCCGCACGAACCGTCTTCGCAGAGAAGCCGGTCGTTCGCGCGCTGGAAACCGTTCTCGAAGAACGCGGTCGAGATCGGGATTCCGTTCCGAACGAACCGCCGTTCCCCGTTCCACGAGATCTCGACCCGATCGGGAAGGAATTCCCGGCTGTTTTGGCGGATGAAGTCCGCGTCGATCGCGGAGGCGTGCGCCTTCGGTCGCCGGATTCCGCGGGCTTCCCAAACGAGGTGACTCGGGACTTCGACTTCGACCAGGAACTCCGAATAAAACTTCAGTCCGGGCGGCGTTTCGGGTGGCATGAACGCCGCCCGATGCTCGAGTACGCGTCCCGTTCCGAGCACGTCACCCTTCCGGCTGAGAAGCGTTACGAACGTTCCGCCGTCCGGCGGGGCGTCGCTCCCGCGCCAAGAAAACGTGATTTTTGCCATCGATCGCCCTTCGGGCTCATGGAGGAGGACCGGCGTCGAACTCGGGCAAACCTGGACACAAAGGCCGCACGAGATGCACGCCGCCTCGTCGAGAATCGATCGCGGCGTTTCGTCGGCCTTCCGCGAACGTAGCCGGTCGAGCCGAATCGCGTCGGTCGGACAGGCGCGCTCGCAGAGGTCGCACCCGATCGTCTCGAAGCATTCGATCGACGCGATCGCCTTCAGTGCGTGCGCCGCCTTCGGGGTGCCCGAGAAAAGCTTCACGTTCTTCAATACGGCGCCCGCCGTCCACTTCCCGGTGAAGGCGAGTTCGAACGGCTCTTCGAGGAAGCGATTCATCCGCTTCATTCGGCTCCGCGATCGACGGAGGATCGCCTCGATCTCGTCCCGCGAACTGCCGAGTTCGGGGACGAGCGCTTTCGCGATCCGGGCGGCGAGAATTCGCGCCCGCTCCTCCTCGAGCATCCATCCCTCGGGATCGTCGGCGCGCACGACGGGGGCCGTTTGCTCGATTTCAAAGAGAAGGTTTCCCGGCGGATATTCTTTTAGTCCCTCGTCCGGCGAAAAGGGGCCGAAGCTGATCAGTTTAGCGGCTTCGAGGAATCGGGTTCCGCGCGGATCCTTCACGCGAAATTCACCGACGAGCGACCCGGATTTCCGGAAACTCACCGGAGTTCCCTCGATTATTTTACCGCCGAGCACTTCGAACCGTCGCCGCTCGACTTCCCAGCCGGCGTACCGCTTTCCGTCCCATTGGGCGTAAAGTTCGATCAGAGTCACTTCGGGACAGCCCCGCTCGAGGAGCCCGCGCCCGAACCGGAGCGCGCGATTTCCGGTCCCGAGGATCACGACCGGCTCGTTCCAAATGAACGCGCGGTCCGCGACGAGCTTCGTCGCGGTCGTCCCGAGAAGGACGGAAGGGTGGCTGGACCCTTCGAATGGATTAGGCGTTTCGTCGGGAAGCACGAAACGGACGATCGCGCGGGATTGGATTCGGTGCGCGCGTCCCTGAGCGTCCTCGACGAGCGCGATCCCGCC
>JAYVXM010000519.1:0-3754 GCA_043785205.1 Bdellovibrionales bacterium | reverse complement strand
TTTACTCGACGTGAAAACAAACGAAGCCGTTACGGATCCGCTTCGCTTCCTCGAGCGACATCAGCGGCCCGACTTCGGGAAGTGGACTTTTTTCATAGGCGCGGTCGGGTCGCTGATAAATCCGGAGTTCCGCTTCTTCGGACGGCGAAGAAAATTCGAGGAGCATCATGAAGCGGTCGAGCTGGCTTTCCGCGAGCGGATAGACGCCGTGGAATTCGAGCGGATTTTGAGTGGCCACGACGAAGAACGGGTTCGGAAGTGGATAGCTCTTCCCATCGACCGTTACGGTGCCTTCCTCCATCGCCTCGAGGAGGGCGCTCTGGGTTTTGGGAGTCGTTCGGTTCAACTCATCGGCGAGCAGAAAATGGGCGAAGATCGGACCTTCCCGAAATTCGAAATCGTGACCGCTCGGACTCATGCGAAGAATTCCGACGACGTCGGAAGGCAAAAGGTCGGACGTCATTTGGACGCGCGAGAACTTACCGCCGAACGAGGCAGCCATTCCCTTCGCCAGCGAAGTTTTTCCGGTGCCCGGAGGACCTTCAAGGAGCAAATGTCCACGCGCGAAAAAGCAGGCGATCGCCCGCTCGATCAGGTCTTCCTTTCCCTGGAGAACGTCGGACAGACGGGCCTTGAGGGCCGCGACGAGACCCGAGGATCCGTGCGTCGCGGAACTGATCGATACCGGTGCAGCTGCTGATTTCATCAACACACTTTTCGGACGAAACCGGCAGAAAAAGGAGGAGATTTACGCCATTCCTAAACGTAATTTCGCCAAAAATTTGACGACGGAAGCCGCCGTCAAATCGCGGGTTGGTCCCGGTCGCGTTCGTATCCGCGCGACGAAGGTCGGTCGGCGGAATGCGCGCGTAAACCCGGATGGCGGCCCTCGGCGAATTCTTCGATCATCTTGGCGTTGAAAGCGGGGAGGTCGTCCGGTTTACGGGACGTCACGATTCCGTGATCGACGACGACCTCCTCGTCCACCCATTCGGCTCCCGCGTTCGTCAGATCCGTCTTGAGTGAAGGCCACGAAGTCATCGTTTTTCCGCGTACGGCGTCCGCTTCGATCAGCGTCCAAGGGCCATGACAAATCGCCGCCACCGGTTTTCCGGCATCGACGAACGCCTTCACGAACGCGACCGCGGACTCGTCCTTTCGGAGAGCGTCCGGATTCATCACGCCGCCCGGGAGGAGGAGGCCGTCAAACGATCCGGCGTCGGCGGAGTCGAGCGTCTCGTCGACCGCGACCTCGTCGGCCCAGTTCTTGTCCTTCCACCCTTTGATTTTCCCGCCCTTGAGCGAAACGACGCTCGTTTTCGCGCCGGCCGCTTCAAGCGCGGCCTTCGGTTCGAGAAGTTCGGATTCCTCGAACCCGTCGGTAGCGAGGATGGCGAATTTCTTATCGCTCAATTTTCCTTGGGGGGTCTTTTCGTGGTGTTGCATCGGGATCTCCTGGAAACGGGGAGAATTCCCCCGTCGGGAGATTAAGGAGCAAACGCCATACCGGCGCTACGCGGAAAAAAAGGGAAATCCGCATCCAAACTGAGGTTTGAACCGTCCAAATGGGTGATTTCAACCCGGACCTATCGGAAACCGTCTCACGATCTGAGAGTCCGTCCTATTTTCCGCACCCTCTCCGGAGCGCCTTCCATTCGTCGTCGTTTAGAAGGGGGGCGAACTCGGCGCGAGATCGCCGGAAAAAAGTTCGGCCCGCGAGTCGTTCCCGGGATGGGTTCCGAGGATCGCCAAAAGGCCCTTATCGAGCGATCCTTCGCAGCTAACCGCGTGAAATCCTAATTCGCGATCTGACCCGAAGAATTCCGGCGGTAGGCCGGCACGTTTTGGGTGCATCCCCCGCGCTCAAGCGAGTTCGCGATCTCGTGACCCGGCAGGGTCGTGAAGCCGATCACGTGAGCGACGTGTCGCTGGGCGATACAGGCCTTATACCAGCTCGCCTCGATCGGAACGCCGTCGAGATCGAAGTAGTTCAACTTCTTGGTTTCGGGATTATACTTCCCGCCCCAGTGAAGACCTTCGATCAGCTTTTTCGGCGTGAAGTCCTTCCACGCCGAACCGTCGTCGAATGTCGCTTTCGTCATGCGGAAATAAGAAGCGACCCGCGGGATGAATTTCTTGCCCGCGTTGTACATCGCGACCGCGGTCAGCCAGCCCGTATTGAGCGGATAGGCGTTTCCGCCCGAACGGATGCACTTTCGGTGGAACGATTCACCGGGGGCGTACAAGTCCTGTTTCTTCAGCGCCGCGGGAACGGCGTCGTCGTAGAGGATCCGAAGCGCGAGGGCCTTCGCGCGAATATTTCGGTGAAGATCGCCGCAGTAACGCGTGAACGAGGACGCGGCTTGGTAGCGCGTCGCCACGATTTCCGGCGTCGGCGGCGGTGCGGGAGAAGGCGAGGCGGTCGGAACCGGGATACCCTGAGCGTTGATCGTCGGCGGCATGTCGATCTCCGCGACGACTTTCGCGATCTTGTCCTTCACGACCGGAAACGGAATTTTCCCGTAGAGCTCCGGCCCGCGCTCGAAGTAGGACGTCCCGGGCGCCCGGGAGCGGGCGATGTCGTAAAAAGAGCCGACGACGGCCGGCGGAAGCGAAATCTCATCGCAAGGAATCGCCGTCTCCGGCCATTCGATCGATTTTTTCGTCGCCGGGTCGAGGGAGTTCCCGAAGTCGCACCACTCGCGGACATTGATTTGTCCGATGCCGCACGAATAATTTCCACCGTCCTCGCTGATACCGGCGTTCGAGAAAAGGGATTCCTGCATGAGGGCTCCGAAGAGAACCTGGGGCGGGATTCCGTGCCGATCGGCGGCGTCGTAGATTTCTGAAATTTTCGCGTCCCGATCCTCGATCGCGTGGAGAGTCATCCAGGCGAATTCCTTCGGCCAACCCTTCGCCGGCGATTGACCGCTCTGCTGGCGGCGCTCGATTTCTCGCGCCCGGCAGACTTCGAATTCAGTGGCGTGCGCCGTCGAACCCCAGTACGCGAGGTCGTCGGGAGAAAGGACGTCGCGAATCGGCCCGAACGGATTCGTCATCGCGCTAAGGTCCGGGCACGTTTTCGATTCCGCACGCGGCGCGAACTCTTCGATGCATCCGACGGGAGGCTGGGCCCAGTCGATCGTAGACGCGTTTACCGAGAGGGCGAACGCGGAAGCCGCAAGGAGGAGGCGAGAAGGGCGCGAGAAAGACATGGGCGTTCTTGTATCATAAACAATAACGCGATGTGACAATTTTTAAGTGTTCGTTATTACTATTAAAATTGAAATAAAGTCGCTACTTTTCAAAGTGAACCCGGAGCGATTCACACGGCGCCCAGAGAACGTTGGATTCGACCCGCTTCCACTCCACAGGATCGCTTTCCGGAGTGAGCTCGATCCCCTTGAGCTCGACGTAGATCTCTTTCCACTCGTCGAGGGTCTGCTGGCGTGCTTCGTTGCAGCGAAAATAGAGATCGAAGTATTGCTGAAGACCATGGGCCGACGGATCGGTGAGCGAATGTCGGACGAGGTAGATTCCCCATTTCACCTTACCTACGGCCGCCTTCGGTTCGGTCAGGACGTAGTAGACCAGCACTCCCGTCGACGCGACCGACGCCGCGTACGAAAAAATCCGCCAAGCAAGGTCGACCTCGGGAAGAAATTTGAATTCCTTCCGAAAGAGGGGTTTGACCGCGGCGAGACCCCCCATGCGATAGGCGATTTTCCACGCCTCCGGAATCGTTTTCCATCGC
>JAYVXM010000518.1:0-3758 GCA_043785205.1 Bdellovibrionales bacterium | reverse complement strand
GAGCAGCCCGGCCGCCAGGCCGAAGCCGATTTCCGTCGAGCGCGCGTAGAACGATCCTGAGTTGTCTTCGCGCGCGACGTCCGTTAACTTTAACTATGACTACGATTCCGAGCCGACAGGTCGCTCCGCGAAATCCGTTCCGGATCGAGGAACTCCCCTTCCTCATTCGACTCGACATCGAGCGTCAGTACGGGACGTCGAAGCTCGCCCGGCGATGGGGGGAGCCGATCGCCCGCGCGGCGGCCGCGCTTCCGCTCGAGGTCCGCGGCACCGCCCGATTTACGAACGCGAATCTTGGGCGCTCGAACGCGTTCACGTTCAATGCGAAAAATTCTCAGTTCCACGCGCTTTATTATCCGAAGTTCGCGAACGGATATGAGAAGTGGCTTTGCGCGCTTCTCGACTGGCTCGTACCGGACGACGGAATATTCATCGACGCGGGAAGCAACTGGGGTTACTTCGGCCTTTACCTCGCGTCGCGTCCGGGCTTTCGGGGACGCACCTACTGCTTCGAGCCGTTTCCGACGACGTTCCGAGATCTGGTCGATACCGTTAAGCAATGCGACCTTGAGGAATTCGTCTTCCCCTTCGACGTCGGTTTGTCGGACGAATCTGGGGCCGGAAAAATGCAGGTACCGGGAGTCCAGAGCGGAATCGCGGAGGTCGTCGCGGCCGACGTACCCGGGGCGAGCGACGTCCGCCTTTCGACTTTGGACGACGTCTACGAGCAAAATGGAATCACTCGTGCCGATTTCATCAAGTACGACGTCGAGGGGAGTGAAAGTCGCGCCATCTCCGGTTCCGAAGAAACACTCGCGACCTATAAACCGATGGTCGTCTTCGAAGCGTGGAAACATGATGGGGAACTTACAAAAACGATGGGTTCGTTTTATCGCCTGGAGTTAATGGGCTATCGGTTATTTCTCCCGGCGTGGGAGATCAACGTCGCGAACAAGTCGATTTACCTTGGGCAGGACGAAAACGCGGATAACGTGAGCGATCGAATCGCGCTCGTCCCCTTTCGATGGGAAGAACGGAATCTTTATCCTCACCATCTAAATTTCTTCGGCTGCCACGAAGATCGCCTCGAAGTTCTTTTCGATAAGGGAAAAACATAAGGCGCGTTTACTCGTCGCGATCAACGACGGCTCGTCGCGCCTTCCAGGTCCGAAAAATAGGTGTCACGAATGGAATCGGAATATTTCTCGGCACCTTCGGCGTTCAGATGCGATACGTCGCCGAAATCCCCGTCCGGGTAAGCCTTTAAAATCGAGGTCATCTTCGCCTCGGGATGCCTCGCCGCGACGACGTCGATAAACTCCTTGAGCGCGCGAGTAAATTCGGGATCCAGCTTCGCGTAGCTCGCTTGATTGATCGGGACGAATTCGAACACGACCGGGATTCCGCGTTCCTTCAAGAGTGCGAGAAGCCGTTCGAAGTAATCCACGAGCATCGGATTCGCGCGGAAGCTCTTCTGGGTCGACTCCCAGTTTAAATTAAAGAAATTTTTCATCAAACCGAACGAACCGAATCCCCCCGTCTCGAAATTCTTCCGATACCGCTCCTCGAGGACGGGTTTATTTTTAAAATAAGAACCGAACTCCAACTGATTCAGTTCGAAGGGCATTCGTAGCCAGGAGCGAATCAGACGCGTATACCACCATATCGGCTCGGGCGGCCCCGGAGGACCCCACGAGAACGGATCGATCGGAAGGCGGCTCGCGTTCGACAACATTTCGAGATATTCGCCGAGATCGAGAAACCTCCATTTGACGGTTCGCCACCAGAAACTGCTCGAGGCCGTCCAGTGTTGGGGAGAAATCGAGAGAAAAACACGCCTAGGGGCCGGGTTATGCTCAAGGTAACGCCGAGCAAAATAAAAGGTCTCCGCGACCGAGCCGGCGGGCAGCGCGAACGAGCGGGCGCGCGGATGAATCCGCTCCGGGATAATTCCGGCTTTCGCGCGCGAATCGCCAAGAATAAGCAAATCGACGCGCGGCCTTTCGGGCCCGTCGAGGTAGTCCCTCGCGTAACGCCAGTCGGCGTAAGTGAGTTCGTTCAACCCGAACGCGCAGTACTCGGTCAGGACCGCGGAAACGCCCCAGATCATTCCGAAAAGTATGGCGAATTTTACGTACAGTTTTCGCTGCGTCGATTTAGAACTGGAAATAAATGAACACCTCTTCGCCGTAATGCCCGAATAGCAAGATGATCAAGCTTAGCGCGGCGTAAGTCGGCCAGCGAACCCAAGTCGATCGAGATCCGAGACGCCCGACATCCCACTCCGCGACTTCGATTCCAAGTACGGCGGCGAATGCCACGAGCGCGGCGCGAGCTTCGGGCAACGAGAAGACGTAGGTCGCACTTCGCTCCCCCCTGATTGGGATGAAAAAACCTTTCGCGATGAAGAGGCCGTCCGATAGGGATCCCGCGCGAAAGAAAACCCAGGCGATGGTAACGAGATGTACGGTGATGAGAACGGAAAGCGCGACCCGAACGGGGTTTTCCGCTCCGAGCCGAAATCCGGTCCATACCGCCTCGCGAAGTCGTTTCGTCAGCCGATAAACGACGACGTAAACGCCGTGAAGAAGACCCCAGACCATGAATGTCCAATTCGCTCCGTGCCAAAACCCGCTGATTAGAAAAACGACGAGAAGATTAATGCACGTAAGCAGAACCGATCGCTTGCTCCCTCCCATCGGGAGGTATACGTAATCGCGAAACCAAGTGGAAAGCGAAATATGCCATCGGCGCCAGAAATCGACGACCGAACGCGCGAGGTAGGGAGCCCGAAAGTTCTCCGAGAGCTCGAATCCGAGGACGCGGGCGCATCCCCGGGCGATATCCGTATAGCCCGAAAAGTCGCAGTAGATCTGAATCGCAAAGAGGTACGAGGCGAGAATGAAGCTGACCGACCCGAACGAATGCGAGTTCGAATAGACGTCGTTCACGGTCGGCGCGAGATTATCCGCGATCACCAGTTTCTTGGCTAAACCATAGGCGATCAAAATGAAGCCGCTCACGGCCGCCCGGTAATCAAAGGTTTTCCGGCCCTCGAGCTGCGGAAGCATCTTCGATGCCCGTTCGATCGGACCCGCCACCATCTGGGGAAAGAACGCGATGAATAGTGCGAATCGGCCAAGATTTTTCTCCGGCTTCACCCGGCGATGATAGACGTCGAGAATATACGCGATACTCTGGAACGTGTGGAACGAGAGACCGATCGGCAGGATCTTAAAAAACGAAGGCAAACCGCCGGCCGGCGGCGTCCCGATTAAGTCCGCCGCGACCTTCGCGAAAAAACCGTAATACTTAAAAGCAAAAAGCATCGAAAGATTCGCCGCGAGACTCACGCCGAGCGCGAGTCTTCGCAGGGACGGATCGTCGGCAGCGGCGATCGAGCGACCCGCCCAAAAATCGATCAGGGTAAGCGCGACAATTACGACGATATATTCCGGTCGCCAGGCCATATAAAAGTAATAGCTGGCCAAAATGAGGAAGAATTGCTGACCGAGCGCAGGCAGACGAAAGAAGACGAGGAGCACGAACGCGTAAAAATAGACGAAGTGCTCCGAGTTGAAGCGCATTTAAACTCCATTGAATGGGATCGTGCCGGTCCTTGTGATTCCGCTTCAAGGATATCAACGTCGATAGCCGATTTGAAGTTGGGACGACACGAAACCTCAGATCTCGACCGTGAAGACGGGAACGCCACGGATTTGACGCCGACCTAAAATCCGATAGCGGAGACTTCTTAG
>JAYVXM010000517.1:0-3788 GCA_043785205.1 Bdellovibrionales bacterium | reverse complement strand
GAGGGCTGATTGAACTGGGTCGGATTCACGAAGATCGAGAGCACGACGACCTGATTCTCCGACCGCGCCGTCTCGAGGAGGCTCGCGTGGCCGAGGTGCAGGGCGCCCATCGTCGGTACGAAACCGATGAAGGTCCCCGCGGGAATCGTGCTCCGCCAGGCGAGGAAATCCGAAACCGTGTGAAAAACTTTCATCCGTAACTCTCTTCCTGGGAAGGATATTCCCCGGACCGGACGTCGGCCGAAAACCGATCGAACGCGCCGACGAACTGCTCGTAACCGTTCAGGTACTGGCGGAGGAACTTCGGCTTGAAGCCCGGATTGAATCCGAGGAGATCCTGGAGGACGAGGACTTGGCCGTCGACGTCCGCGCCCGCGCCGATCCCGATCACGGGAATCGCGAGCGCCGCCGCGATTTTTCCGGCGATTTCGGAAGGAACGCATTCGAGCACGAGCGAGAACGCGCCGAGCCTCTCGAATTCGAGGGCGTCGGCGAGGAGCCGATCCTGATCTTCGGCCGACTTCGCCTGGACCTTCATTCCGCCGAACGCGTTCACGAACTGGGGCGTGAGGCCGAGGTGGCCCATGACCGGGATCCCGGACTCCGTGATGTGCTTCACGAGCTCCTGGTTTCCGCGGATCCCTTCGATCTTCACGGCGTGGGCGCCCGCCTTGATCAGCCGCTCGGTGGCTTCCATTCCGGCGAGAAGACCCTTCCGCACGGAAAGAAACGGCATGTCTGCGACGAGGAACTTTCCGGGCGCGGCCCGCGCGACCGCCAGGGTATGGATCGCGATCATCTCGACGTCCGCCTGGATCGTCGAGTCGTAGCCGTGCATCGTCATCGCGCAGCTGTCGCCGACGAGGAGGAGATCGACGTTCGATTCCTGGAGCACGCGCGCGAAGCTCGAATCGTAACACGTGACCATCACGAGCCGTTCGCGGGCCTCCTTCTTCGCCTTGAAATCGGGCACGGTCAGCTTCTTAGTTTTCGACATGGTCGGATCCTCGGGATTTAAAGAATTCTTCGAACGCGCCGTAAATCGGCGAAAGCGGAGTGCCCGCGAGGGCCTCCCGGTGGTTTTTGATCGTCGGTAAATCTCCTCGCACGAGCGGGCCGGTCAGCGCGTCGTCGCCGGAGGCGAGTACATTCGCGAGCGTCCGGAAGAGGAACGGCGCGAGAAGATTTCGCGAAAGCCCGAGCTCGCGCTCGAATCGTTCGAACACGTCGGCCCAGAGCAGCGCCGGAAAGTTTCCGGCGACGGATACGAGCGAATGGTAGAGCGCGCGTTTTTCGGGATCGAGGAAAACGGCGAGATTCGGAAGTCCGCCGAGCGTTCCCGCGACGGAAGTCCCGTCGAAGCGGTTTTCGACGACGAACGGGACGCGACGATAGGTTTCGAAGTCGTAGAGGACTTCACCGAACGTCATGAGCGGATGGGCGCCGACGACGCCGGGAACGACGGTCGCGCCCGAAGCGTGTAAAAAGAGCGGCTCCGCTCCGTCGGGAAGAACTCCGGTCCCGAATTCCGTCAACCCCTCCCGGAGTCGCGCGGCGACCGACTCGATCGCGCGATCGGAGACGAGGATCCACACGTGGGTCGCTCGGAAGGTCCGAAAAAAATCGGCGGTGAGATCGCGTGGCGCCCGCCAGGACTCGAAAGAGAGATTCAAGTCGGCGAAGTACTTCGCGAAATGGCGCGAAAGTTTTCCGTTACCGACCAAAAGATGATGGGCCGGTGCTCCGGCAAACTCGGGTACCTGTCCCATGGATCAAGTCCTTCTCTTTAGTTACGCCTAACACAGGGAGATGACAAGGCGCTGCCCAGCCGGCACGCGGAGGGCGAAAGCGCGTGTTAACGCGGCGCTTCGTTATTGCGAAATCAGTGCGTGATGCCGGGCTTACCGCCGCCGGAGATCTGGCCGGGCCCACTGCCCGCCGGAGGCCCGCCGCTCGCGCCCGCTGGAGTTTCCGGAGTCTGGAGGACCTCGAAGTCGATGAGGTCTTCGCCTTCCTTCGCGCCTGCCGCGTTCACCCAGGACATAACGAAGCGATGGGAGCCGAACTGAAGGAGAGGAAATCCGCCGAGGCGAAAGAGCGCTTTCACGCGACGTTGGTCGGCGGGAATTTTCAGCTCCCCGTTCCCGATCAGCGCTGATTTTCCGTCTGGAGTGAGGATGTGAATGAAGACGCGGCCGTCGAAGTGGCCCGCGCCGACCGCCTTTTCCCACACGAGCGTGAGCACGAGCATCTGGACGTGGATCGGAACCTGGGGCGCGCGAATTTCGTCGACCACGTCGAAGACGGAGAGACTCCCCGTCTGCTGGTCCACGGAGGCGGAAAGGCTGAGCGAAGAAAAGGCGCATTTCAAATTCGGCGTCGTCATAAAAGGACTATCGCACGAACTCGGTCGGAACGCGGACGGTCAGGCGCTCTTTTTCGACTTCTTTCCGATACGCGCCTGGGTCTCTTCGAGAATGATGCCGAAGAGAAGACTGACGACCGAGAGTTCCTTGACCGTGAGCGAATGGGCTTCACTCCACGTTTCTTCGATGCGGGCGGCGATGAAGCGCCAAACCGGAGCGTAGGCGTAGGCCGCCCGAAGCTTATCCTGGGCGCGTCGAAACCGTTCGCGGAATTCGAGCCGGGAGTTCGCCAGCTCGCGTTCCGCCTCGATCAAAATTTCCCGAAAGTGCGCGAGATCGCCCGCCGAAAGTTCCGCGACCGCTTTCACGATCGTCGGCCGGAGGAGCGCGCCCACGGAAATCACATCTTCGATTTCACCGAATAAAGGCTTCTTTTTCAGGGGATTATTCATTCCATCGTTTTCCCGATTCCTTCGGGAACCTCCGGTGCAGCGGTGAAGGTAAAATCGGGACAGAACTTCTCCCCGACCATTACCCCTTATCGGACGTCTAGTTTCTCTTCTTTACGCGCTTTCCGCAACTCAGCGGGATTATTCCAGTTTCCGTTTCTTCCGGAAAAACTCCGTCAAAATTTCGCCACAAACGGCATCTTCGACGAAATCGACCGCGAACCGATGGTTCGTACGGGAGTCGGCGTGAAGGGCGTAGCCGAGACTAATCGCTCCCCCTTTGGGATCCTTTGCTCCGTAGACGACTCGAGAAACCCGGGCTTGCTGACACGCAGCCAGGCACATCGGACAGGGCTCGAGCGTGACGTAAAGTTCGCAGTCGGTCAGACGCCAACTCCCGAAGACCTTCGCGCCCGCCTCGAGGGCGTGAATTTCGGCGTGAGAGATCGGAGACTGGAGGCGTTCCCGCGCGTTCCGACCGCTTGCCACGACCTTTCCCGCATGGACGAGCACGGCGCCGACCGGCACCTCCGCCTCGTCCCTCGCTCGTTTAGCTTCCGCGAGCGCGTCGCGCAGGAACCCGAGGTCGGCGGCGGCGGTCAAGACGCCTGCTCGCGGTTCGAGTTCGACGTGGTGAGACCGAGCCGATGTTCCTTCAACTTCGCCATCTTCTGATTGAAGTCCTCCGGTGACATCTTATTGCGAGCGCCCTGCATGGAGGAGATTTTCCTCAGGTGAACCATCGCCGCCTTCAGAACGCGCCGCTGGATCTTTTCGAGTTCGTCGAATTTCACGCCGACGCCCTTCGGATGGGTGACCGAGCTTTGGCTCCGCCAGACGATCGTGCCGCCGATCTCGAGCGCCTCGCCGAAGATTTCGAAGCGGGAAAGGATCCGTTCGTTTTGGTTCAGATCGTTCCGGGTCTTTATGAAGCAGCCGCCCATCGACAAATCGAGGATTTCGCCCTCGAAAC
>JAYVXM010000516.1:0-3791 GCA_043785205.1 Bdellovibrionales bacterium | reverse complement strand
GAGCGGCGTCTTCTTGATGATGCCCTTGCGGGTGACCATCATAATGAATTCGTTCTCTTTGAATTCCTTCACGGGTAGGATCGCCTTGATCTTCTCGCCGGCTTGGAGCGCGAGGAGGTTCACGATCGCCTTGCCTTTCGCGGTTCGCGACGCTTCCGGCACCTTGTAGACCTTCAGCCAGTACATCCGGCCGCGGTCGGTGAAGCAGAGGAGGTAGGAGAGGGTGTTCGTGTGATACATCGACGTGACGAAGTCTTCTTCGCCAGTTGTCATGCCCTTGATGCCGCGGCCGCCGCGGTTCTGGGACCGGAACTGCGAAGGATCGGTCCGTTTGATGTAGCCGGTGTGTGTGATCGTTACGAGCGTTTCCTCGTCCGCGATCAATTCTTCCTCCTCGAATTCAGAGGTCCCGCCGTAAACGATTTCCGTCCGACGCTTGTCCCCGAACTTCTCCTTAATCTCGGTGAGTTCGGTCGTGATGATCTCGAAGACGAGCTTTTCGGAGCCTAGGATCTCCTTGAGGCGGGTGATCACCTTCAGGATCTCGTTGTACTCGTCGATGATCTTTTCGCGCTCGAGGCCGGTGAGGCGTTGGAGGCGCATTTCGAGGATCGCCTGGGCCTGGATGTCGCTGAACGCGAACTTGATCTGGAGGGCATCCTTCGCTTCGTCGGGACCTTTCGAGGCCTTGATGAGCGCGATGACTTCGTCGATATTCTCGACGGCTTTTTTCAAGCCTTCCAAGATATGCGCGCGCGCCTCGGCCTTCTTCAGCTCGAAAATCGTCCGCCGGACGACGACGTCCTTCCGGTGTTCGACGAACGCCCAGAGCATGTCGCGAAGATTAAACGTCTTCGGCTGCCCCTGATGGATGGCGAGCATGTTCAACGAAAAATTTTCCTGCATTTGAGTAAGCTTGTAGAGCCGATTCAGGATGACGCTCGCGTTTTCACCCTTCTTCACTTCGACGACGATCCGCATGCCGGTCCGGTCGGACTCGTCGCGAAGATCGGAGATCCCCTCGAGTTTCTTATCGCGAACGAGGTCGGCGATCTTTTCGATCAGGCGAGCCTTGTTCACCTGGTACGGAATTTCGGTGACGACGATCCGCTCGCGGTCGTTCTTCATCGATTCGATTTCGGCGCGCGCGCGAAGCGTGACCGAGCCGCGACCGGTACGATAGGCCTCTTTTATGCCGCTGCCGCCGAACATGAGCGCGGCGGTCGGAAAGTCGGGGCCCTTCACGAACTCGAGGAGGTCGTCGGTGGCGAGGGTCGGTTTCGCGATGAGCGCGACGGTGGCGTCGACCACCTCGGTCAGGTTATGGGGCGGGATATTCGTCGCCATCCCGACCGCGATTCCGGTCGAACCGTTCACGAGCAGGTTCGGAAGGCGGGTCGGCAGAACGAGGGGTTCTTGTAACGAGTCGTCGTAGTTCGGGCCGAAGTCGACGGTTTCCTTGTCGAGATCCGCGAGAATTTCATCGGTGATCTTCTCCATTTTCGCTTCGGTGTACCGCATGGCGGCCGGGCGATCGCCGTCGACGGAACCGAAGTTTCCCTGACCGCGGATGAGCGGGTAGCGGAGCGAAAAGTCCTGGGCGAGGCGGACGACCGCCTCGTAGACCGGAACGTCGCCGTGCGGATGGTATTTACCGATCACGTCCCCGACGACCCGAGCGGATTTCACGAACGGGCGGTTGAAAGAAATGTTCTGCTCGTACATCGAGTAGAGAACCCGGCGATGTACGGGCTTAAGTCCGTCGCGGACGTCGGGAAGCGCGCGGCCGACGATCACGCTCATCGCGTAGTCGAGGTAGGCTCCCCGCATTTCATCTTCGATATTAACCTGAATGACGTTGGACGGATTTTCGGTATTACCGGTTTCAGACATAAAATTCCCTTATTACCAGCGCAAGAGCGCCGAAGCCCAAGTAAATCCGCTTCCGAACGCGGCGGACGCGACGAGCATCCCTGGTTTAAGTTTTCCGGCCTTCACCGCTTCGTCCATCCCGATCGGGATCGTGGCGGCGGTCGTGTTCGCGAACTTTTGGATTGTATTGAAAATTTTTTCCGGCGGAATCCCGAGCTGCTTTCCGACCATTTCGTTGATCCGGAGGTTCGCCTGGTGAAAAAGGAAGAGGTCGACGTCCTCGATCTTCTTTCCGTTCTTCGCGAGCGCCTCCAACAGCGTTTCCGGCATTCGCTTCACCGCGTGCACGAAAACCGTCTTTCCGTTCATCGCCGGAAAGTGTCTTCCTTCTTGGACCATCCCGACCGTGAGGCGCGCGTCCGGACTCATCGCGGAGCCCGGCGCCGCGACCCAAAGTTCCTTTGCGAACGAACCGTCCGCGTGGAGGTGGGTCGAATAAATCTGGGAGTCGCGTTGACCGACCGGGCCCTCGCACGGACCGACGATGACCGCGCCCGCGCCGTCGCCGAAGAGAACCGCGACGTCGCGGCCTTCCGGCGTGCGGTTCATTCCACGGGAGTGGACTTCGGCGCCCACGACGAGAATCCGACGATACATTCCGGTTTTCACGAACTGGTCGGCGATCGAGAGTCCGTAGATAAAGCCCGTGCACTGCTGGCGAACGTCGATCGCGGCGATTCCCGGGAGGCCGAGTTTCGCCTGGAGAAAACACCCGCCACCCGGAAAATCGTGGTCGGGCGAGAGGGTGGCGAAAATGATACAGTCGAGCTCTTCCTTCTTCACGCCGGCCGAGGCGAGGGCTCGCTCGGCGGCTTGGAGGGCGAGGTCGGTCGTATCGACGCCAGGATCGGCCCAGTGGCGCTGTTCGATGCCGGTCCGCTGGCGGATCCACTCGTCGGAAGTGTCCATCATCGTCGCGATGTCGTCGTTCTTCCACACGCGCGGCGGAACGTACGATCCCACGCCGAGGATTCGGCTCGTCTTCAAAGTTGCGGTAGGGCTCATATGTCGAGGTTCCTCACCCGAAGGGCGTTTTCTTCGATGAACGCGCGCCGCGGTTCGACGGCGTCTCCCATGAGCACGGTGAAGACGCCGTCCGCTTCGACGGCGTCGCTCACGGTCACCCGAAGAAGCGTGCGCGCTTTCGGATCCATGGTCGTTTCCCAAAGTTGCTCGGGATTCATCTCGCCGAGGCCTTTATAGCGCTGGATGCCGAGGCCCTGCTTCGCCTTCTCGACGATCTTGAGCGCGAGCGCTTCGCCGTCGAAAACGGTTTCGGTGTTTTTCTCGCCGCCCTTGCCTTCGGAGATGAGCTCGAACGGGCCCGCGCCCATCGCGAGCATCGCCGCGTTATGCTTTAGAAGCTCTTCGTACTCCGGTGAAGTGAGGGTCCCGTGATTGATCGGCGCGATCCGCTTCGATCCGTTGATCGTGTTCTCTACGGTCGCGAACCAGGAATTGTGTTCCGCGTCCTTCGCGAGCGTGTAGGAGAGGGAGACGTTGTTCGCGAGCGATTCCTTCGCGATCTTCACCATGACCGCTTCGATCTTTTCTTTCGCGGCGAGCGTTTCCGACGTCACTCCTTGCCGGACGAGGGAACGAAGGACATCGGGGTGAAGGCGTTTCGCCATGCGGTCGATCGACTTCGTCAGCCGATTCGCCGACTTCAGGGAGGTCGTCACGAGCGAGTTCGGGACGATCTTGCCCCCGAAGGAGATCGTGATCCCTTCGAGGCCGGAGGTGAGCAGGAACTCGGCGAGTTCCGCTTCGTTCTTTAAATAGCGCTCTTTTTGGCCTTTTTTCACCTTATAGAGCGGCGGCTGCGCGATATAGAGGTAGCCGCGCTCGAGCATCTCGGG
>JAYVXM010000515.1:0-3803 GCA_043785205.1 Bdellovibrionales bacterium | reverse complement strand
CCGCCGGTCCCCCCCGCGGACAGAACGCCCTTCGCGAAAAGACCTTCCCCGCCGACCCAACCGACTTCGAGTCCGAATTTCGAGGCGAGCGTTGAGAGTTCGCGGACACCGACCGTCGGCCACTCGGGAAGGCGGGGGCCGGCGACGAGCGCGACGTCGAAGCGCATCGAATGAAAGTTACGGATCATGGCCCCCCCCCCTCATCGCACATCCTCGATGAATCGGGTCGCGGCGATGCGCGCCGTCCGTACGACGTCGGCGACGAACCCTTCGGAACCGGTCACGACTCGCGATTCGAATTTTTCTCGGAAAAGGATGAAACTCGGATAATGGCCTTCCCATTCGAAGGTCTGGCGAATTTTCAGCGAACGGAGCGTGAAGCGCCCCCACCGGAGGACTTCGTCGCAAAGTGCGGAAATCCGCGCGAAAGATTCGCCGGATACGACCTCGTTTTCCCAGGCGCGAAACGTTTCGAAACGATCCGTGATCGGGTGGAGGGGTCCGGGCTTAAGCACGCCGAGACGCTTTCCGTCGGTTTCGATCGGATCGCCCTCGCCCTCCGCCCAGCAGATAAGATCGTCGATCATGCCGATCGAAGAGGGGTCGACCGGGTCCTTCGAGAGGAGCGACCATTCTTCCCAGAGGCGAATTCCCTTCGGGATGCTCGGCTTCACTTCGTGATGGCTCGCCAGGGAGAGAATCCAAGACGTGAGCTTCGGCGTCCAAAACGTGAGCACCCCTTCGCCGACCCGGACATTCACGGGTTTACCCTGGCGGCGGAAACGGACTCCCTCGCCGGTAAATTCGATCGGCGCCGCGCCGACGACGAGACGCTCCTCGCCGAGCCGCTCGCGAACGAATTCCCGAACGCCGTTCCTAAAGCGGACGGCGTCCACATCGGCGAGCTTCGGAATCACGATTCCGCGATACCGATCGGGATCGGTGATCTTGCCCGTAGAAATTCCGGGGAAACCCTTCAATGCGTCCCAGCCTTCGAGCGACTGGGCGCGCGCGCCCTTTTCCATCGCATGGAGCGCGACTTCCTCGCGGCCGGCCCACGAATCGTCTTCCTTCCGCCCGATAATGAGGCGGTTTCGGATCCGGAGAAACGGCGCGAGCGAATCGCGGAATCCACTCGGGGCCCCCGGCCAGACTTCGATCGAACCGGGAAACTCGGGTTGGATTTCTCGGAGAACCGCCTCGGCTTCGGAATCGCGAAGGCGCATCGCGGTCTCGCGGCCAGCCCAGGGAAAGAAGGGATCGAAACCAAATTCGGAATTTTCGCCGAAGAAGTCGTATTCGGGATTCAGGAGCAGCACGGATTTTCCTTGGCGCAGAAGGATTTGGGCGGCCACGAGCGGAGCGAGTCCGGTTCCGATGAGAACCATGTCGCTATCGAGGCGCATCCGCGAGGGCTCCCATCACTCGGCGCATCGCCGTCTGCAGCTGGGCTTTTTTGTATTCACTGTGCGCGCTTCGTCCGCGTTCGTTTTGTTCGTGGTTGTGGATGTCGACGACCTGGATTTCGTAGGGATAGAAGAAACGGACGTCGCGCTGAAGATTCTTCAGATCGATTTTGTCGATGAGTTTGGCGATCTCGTCCGAAGCAGCGTCATCCTTCTTCGCCACCGCCTTGAGTTCCTTGAGATCCCCGTAAAGCGGATTCCGAAGTTTGATCAATTGACGGCAGGTGAATTGGATCGAACGGTAAAACTCGCTGGTATGCGGATTATCCGGAGAGACGATGGGCGGGCGGGCCGCCGCCTCGACCGCCGTCTCGAACTGGGATTCAGTGTACTCTCCGGAGTCTAACCGGCGAACCGCCTCGGCGAGTTCGGTCCGGAAACTCTCGAGATCGATGAGCGTGTTCCGCGAACGCGACGGCTTGATATTCGGCGGAATGACGACCATTTGGTCCTTGAGGTATTTCACCATCCGGAGCGCGTCGATCGCCTTCGTCGTGACGAAGCGGATCCCGACACGATCGAAGATGTCTTCCGCGACGTTTTCGGGTTTATGCAGGAGCTTGAGCAGCGTCGAGTCCCGCGATTTCTTCGGTTTCGTCTGAAATTCGACGAGCGGAATCTTCGCTTCGTCCTCGGGGCCGTGCCCGAAATAGAGCGCGCCGTGTTCGTCGCGCTGGATGAGCCGGTAAAATCGGTCGAGGATCTGCTTCTGGATATCCGCGAAATAGCCGACGCGAAGATCTTGATCGACGTGGGCGATCGTATGCATCACTTTCAGGACGCTGCACGACCAGTGCTTGAGGAGCATGCCCGAGGAGTCGCGCTGCTGACCGGGCGCACTGTAGGAGGCGTAAAGGAAGAGGTCCCTCACGTTCGTGAGTTCAAGGATCTTGCGTGGAATTTCGATCCGAAGGCCCTCGGGATTTTCGGGGGCGATGAAATAACGCCGGATGAAGTTCACGGCCTCGTGAAAATGGCCGAGGGTTTCCGCCGCTTCGATCGGGTTCGAAAGATCGAACCCGTAGCTCAGAAGGAAGCGATCGGCGTCGTCGGGGTTCGCGACCGAGAATCCCTCCCGGGAATCGACCGAAGACTTTCCGCCGATGATGATGTCGAAGACGTCCCATCGGAAATCGTTCTGTCTCCGGAGGGACATCGCGGTGGGTGTGCTCATACGCGCAAAGGGTCCTGAGGGTCAGGTTACGCAGGGAATCTACGCCCTTACAAGCGAAATGACCGCTTTACGACCCGCGCGAAGTCGCTACAATTCGGATATGTCGCAATCCGCGGTTGGAAAAATATATCGCACCGAGCTAGAGGTTCGGGGCTATGAGCTCGATGGCTTCGGCCATGTGAATCACGCGAACTATTTGAACTACTTCGAATTCGGACGCTGGAAACTCCTGGCCGAGGAGAGAATCACGATGACGGACTTCCGGGGTTGGGATCGGTTTCCGGTCATCGCGGGGGTCGAGATCCGCTATCTCCGTCCGACGGTCATGGGCGATCGACTGACCATCGAAACGAAACTCGTTTCGCACGGCCGAAGCTCGACCTTTTTCGAGCAGCGGATCCTGAAGGGTACCCAGGAAGTTTGCGTCGCGAAAGTTCGCTCGGTGCTCGTCGACGGAAAAGGGAAACCGGCGGAAGCGCCGCCGGAACTTCAGGGACGCTGGAAAGACATCGCTGGCGTCGCGGGCGAAACCCCGTGAGCGATCGCCGCACCCTCGACTGGAAAAAGATTAAAGGGCCCGGCCCGTGGACCGCGCTCGTGACCGGAACGTTCTTCGGTTCGGGACTCCTCCCGAAAATGCCGGGAACGTGGGGTACGCTCGCGGCGATGCCGCTCTGCTGGTGGCTCGCTCCCGAATCGCTCGCCCTGAAACTCGCCGTGTGGACGATTCTCCTCGTCGCGGGAACTTGGGCGGGAAAGGTTTTTCAGGATCTCTTCGGAGTCGCGGACAATCAGAACATCGTGATCGACGAAGCCGTCGGCGTCGGGCTCACGAGTCTTTTTCTCGCGCGCGACTCGGCATGGTTTTGGTGGGTCGCCGCCTTCGCGCTCTTCCGACTCTTCGACATCGTGAAACTCCCCCCCGTCGGCGCGATCGACCGCTGGTCCAAGAATGCGAGCGCGTGGCGGGGCGGGTTCGGAGTCATGGCCGACGATCTGGTGGCCGGAATCCAGGGCCTGATCGTCGTCGAACTCGCCCGTCACCTGACTCATCTTTAGACACTTAGGGCTTCCTGATCCCTATTTTTACCCGTCTATTCGGGCGGTTACCGTCGATCTCGGCGGCACGAAAACCGCAGTGAAATCGGTATGATCAAACGCAC
>JAYVXM010000514.1:0-3819 GCA_043785205.1 Bdellovibrionales bacterium | reverse complement strand
GGTTGGGTTCGCTGGGAATGATTGCGTAGACAAATCGACAACCCATCGCCCGAGCTGCTTTATCGATCATTTCGATCGATGTTTTACCGCTGACTTCTCTTTTCTCGAGCGCGGCCACTCCACCATGTTTTGTCCCCATCAGTTTAGCGAGCTGTCGCGTGGTGATTCCGAGCGCGTTCCGAACCGCACGAATCCACCCAGAACTCGGGGGAGCAGGGTCGGAAATCTGTGTCCAATTCGCGATCCGTTTCGAGAGAACTTTACGTTCCTGGTGGAGGTTCTTCTTATTTATTTTCATGTTTTATGGTCGCTTATAGGTAATCAAAAGCCGATTTTATGGGTACTTTACGATACACATAGATCACCCTATAGAGCATAATTCCTCTCACTGAGGCTCTTCAGCGCTTCTTTTTTTCCGCTTCCGTGGTCTAGGTGAAGAAAATGAATGAACGATCGGTACAGCGCCATATCCCCGTCTTTCGCGCTCAATCAGGTCACGTAGCTCACTTCGGCGATAGCGGTTCCTTCTAGCGAATTTGTAATACGGAACTTTTCCGTGATGCACCATCACTCGCAAAGCACCTTCACTGAGTCGAAGATATTTCGCAGCTTCTGCGCTGGTGAGCCATTCACCGTCGAATTCATCCAAATCAGGATCGTACGGAATTCGTTCATTTTTAGTTGCCTCAGCATGCTGCCGCATTTCTTCAATCCATTGTTGGTGTTCGGGATCTTCCGCTCTTTTCTGTCGCTGCTCTTCTCTGCGCTGATAATAAATCTCTCGAAGGCGCTTCACTGGATTGTCTTCGTTTTGGTCGCTCATAAATCATTTCCTCCGATTTAATTCAGACCTACAGTCTAAACCCGAACTCCATCGCTGCAACGTATCGAAACTATTCACTCTTCCCAGTTCGAATGATTTCTTCGAGCGTCGTAATCGGAACAGGTCTAAATTCCCAAACGTCGACGCCCACGTTAATCATCCGATCCACGCGCTTCCATTTTTGATGGATATGTCCGCAGAGAAGCCAGTTTCCCAGGTTTTCAGGCCGGTACTTGTTGTACTTGTCGCCGTAGCGATCAGCAGCGTTGGGGATCAAGTAAGGCAGGTGGTGGAGAAGAACCGATTCACCCGCGATCTCGATCTCCCTACTGATCTCCAGCGATACGAATCCGGCTTCGAGGTAAGCTGCGCTCGCCGCCGCCGCCTTCTTTTTGTGAACGGGGTGACAAAGGTCATGGTTACCCATGATGAGATGTTTGGTGCCGTTCAACTGCGGAGCGATTGTCCGCACCCCCTGTGCGGATAGCGAAAAATCTCCGAGATAGAACACCTCGTCATTCGGCGCAACGGCTTCATTCCAGGTCCTCATCATCACCGCGTCCATCTCCTCGGCGCTCACGAACGGCCGACCGCAGTACCGGATGATGTTCTGATGAGAAAAGTGGTGGTCCGAGGTAAAGAAAATCATAATTACCTCGTACTTTTACCACGCGGCGCTCGAGCCCGTTCGTCTTTCGCCGTAGCACAGGCGTAGCAAGCGCTTTCAACCGCCTGCAGAATTATTAGGATATTTTCGGAAAGTTTCGGAAGGATTCGACCGTAAAATTGCTGCTTTTTTGGGTCTAGATTCGAATGATGTCCGAGAGTTATACCCAATTCGGCCAAACGCTTTCGTAAAGCGTAGGTCGGCGGTTCAAACCCGCCCATCGGCTCCATTTTTCTCCCTTTTTCCCCCGAGATTTTAAAACCTAGAGCCGCGAGCGCCGCGTAGCCGGAAGCGATACGCGCAGGCCATGGATGGCCGTTCGAGCCGGCTCTAGGTTTTAAAATCTCGGGGGAAAAAGGGAGAAGTCCGGTTCGTTGGGGGCGGGTTTGAACCGACCGCCTACGCCGGAGTAGAGCGAAGCAAAAGAATCGGCGGTTCACAGCAAGCGCGGGACTTCGAGGCCATGATGGCCGAGAAGTGCGACTCCGAAGGAGTCAGGTTCCGGATGAACCTGAAGCCGCGAGAGCGGTTCGGAGCGGGATCGCCAAAGGCGATCGCCCATCGGCTCCATTTTTTTACACTCTCATTATTGAGAGCTATTGCCTCGATTTATCCAAGTCGCTTACCCGATTAAAGAAATCTTCATGGACTTAATGCCCCATGCTAAGATTCTCTAAGTTGAAAATGGCCCTTAAATAGCCAGATTTTGACGTTTTCCACGGCCCCCCCTTTGCAAACCGTACTCGTATGAATACGGAAACCTCCCTCCCGTCCGTGATTGTAGTGGAAGACGACCCGGATATTCGCGAAGCCATCTGCGACATGCTCGAGTTCGAGGGCTACCCCGTCGTCGCCTTCGAAAACGGGAAAGAAGCGCTCGAGCGGATGCATGAGTCGCCGAATCCAGGCTTGATCCTTCTCGATCTGATGATGCCGGTGATGAACGGCGTTCAGTTCCTGCGCGCTCGCCAGACCGACGAGTCGCTCTCCGAAATTCCGTGTTTCGTCGTCTCCGCGGTCGGTAAGCAGAAGGACGTCCTTCGCGAAGGCGCCTCCGGGTTCCTTCGCAAGCCGGTCGATGCGAACGATATCCTCGACATCGTGCGGGCCCATATCCACCGGGAAGTGATCCCCCGACTCCCCGGTCTCCCTCCTCGCCTCCTTCATTAGCGCCTAAAACGCTCCTGAGGCGAGGGTCAGTCCCTTGGCGCTTAGCTCTTTTACGGAATCTTCCGATAGGGGGAGAGGAAGAGGGCGTAGCGATGGACGGCGATTATCAGGCGGTCAGTCTGAATTCCTTGAAAGACTGCTTCAAGGAACTGGCGTTCGATTTATACTTGCTCATGCCGACGGGAAAGCATCTCAAGGCGTTCGACCGAACCACCGGACTCGATTTCGCCCGCCTCGCGAGCTATGAAGCGAAGGGCGTGAAACATTTTTACGTTCGCCGTAAAGAGTTTCCGCTCCTCGACGACCACCTCGCCCGCTCTCCGATGCGCACCCTCACGAATCCCGAGCAGCCGATCGAGACGAGAAAAAAAGCGCTCCTCGCCGTGATGGAACAGTCGCTCTTCGAAGCCTTCAGTCAGGGCACCCCGACCCAACTCAACGTGTCGCGTATCTTCGAAGCGCTCCGCCACTCGCTCCAGGGTGACCGCGACTTCCTCGATACGCTCTCGCTTCTCCTCAAGGTCTGCCCGCGCGACGACGCGTTCCTGAAACACTCGATCGCGACCGCGATCTATTCGTATATCGCTGCCACGCTCACTGGAATGACCTCGGAGCGCTCACTGAAGATCCTTCTTTTCGCGTCCTTCTTCCACGATATCGGTCGTCTCAAGCTCCCCGAAGGGCGCCGTTTCGCTTACGAAAACATATCGATCGAAGAGATCATCGAGTTCCGTCGGCACCCGCTGCTGACGCTCGAGGCGTTTCCCCGAAGCTTTCCATTCGCGGACGAGGAAATCCGCACGACGATCCTCCAGCATAAGGAGCGACTCGACGGGAAGGGCTATCCGCACGGCGTGAAGGGACCTTCGGTCCACTCCCTCGCCCGGATCGTCGCCATCGGCGACGGGCTCAGCGAACTCACGCTCGGCATGGAAGACGGCCACTTTTACTCGAACGCCGAGGCGCTCGCCCATATGATGGCGGACGAAGGGCACTACGACAAAAAAATCCTCTCGCCATTCGCCAAGATTATCCTTCAGGGAAGCTACCCGAAAGCCGCCTAAGCGCGCACGCGTCCGGCGAACTCGCGGAATTCAGCGAGGAGTTTCGCCAGCCGGTCGCGCATCTTCGGGTCCGCGAGCCGATCCTCGGCGTCGAA
>JAYVXM010000513.1:0-3822 GCA_043785205.1 Bdellovibrionales bacterium | reverse complement strand
CGGCCGCTCGACCGGCCCGCACTGCCATTACGAAGTCCGGGTGAACGGAATTCCCGTCGATCCCCTCTCGTACATTCTCGAAAACTGACGCACGCCGGCAGCGGCTAATTCTAATGACATGAAGAGGTCGGGACCCTAAAATCCCCGTACACCTCTATCGCACTTTGATATGGCACTTTTGATATGGCACTTTTGAACTTCGCAGAAAAAATTTTCGGGACCCAAAACGAACGGGAGTTGAAGTCGATCGCGGCGATCGTCAGCCGGATCAACGAGCTCGAAAAATCGATCTCGGCGCTCAGCGATCCTCAGCTTCAAGCGAAAACCGCGGAATTCCGCGAGCAGCTCTCACGCGGCAAGCCGCTCGACGCGATTCTACCCGAAGCCTTCGCGGTTTGTCGCGAGGCCAGCAAACGCGTCCTCGGTCAACGCCATTACGACGTGCAGCTCGTCGGCGGAATCACCCTCCACCGCGGCCGTATCGCCGAAATGAAAACCGGCGAAGGTAAAACCCTCACCGCCACGTCGCCGATGTACCTGAACGGCTTGACCGGCAAGGGCGCTCACCTCATCACCGTGAACGACTACCTCGTCCGCCGCGATCGCGAGCACATGGGCCAGGTCTACGGTTTCCTCGGCCTTTCCTCGGGCATCATCGTCCACGGAATCACGGACGCCGAACGGAAACGCAACTACGGCGCCGACATCACCTACGGCACGAACAACGAGTTCGGGTTCGACTACCTCCGGGACAATATGAAGTTCCGGCTCGAGGATTACGTTCAGCGCGATTTGAATTACGCGATCGTCGACGAAGTCGACTCGATTCTGATCGACGAGGCGCGGACGCCGCTCATCATCTCCGGCCCCTCGGACGACTCGAGCCACCTCTACACCGAGATCGATGCCCACCTCCGTGCGGGCGGCGGGCTCGTCAAGGATGAGGACTACACGATCGACGAGAAATCGAAGTCCGCTTCGCTGTCCGAAAAGGGCATCGACAAGATGGAGTCGCGGATGGGGATGCAAAATCTCTACGACCCGCGGAACATCGAAGTCCTCCACCACGTGAACCAGGCGCTCCGCGCGCACGTGATTTACAAGCGCGACGTCGACTACGTCGTCCGCGACGGCGAGGTCATGATCGTCGACGAGTTCACCGGCCGCCTCATGCCGGGCCGGCGTTGGTCGGATGGCCTCCACCAGGCGATCGAAGCGAAGGAAGGCGTCGACATCGAGAGCGAGAACCAGACGCTCGCGACGATTACCTTCCAGAACTATTTTCGGATGTACACGAAGCTCGCCGGGATGACCGGAACCGCCGACACCGAAGCGGCCGAGTTCAAACAAATCTACAAACTCGACGTCACCGTCATTCCGACGAACCGGACCATGATCCGAATCGACAACGCGGACATGATCTACAAGAACCAGAAGGGCAAGTACCGCGCCGTCGTCGAGGAATTGAAACGCCTCCACGAAAAGGGCCAGCCGGTCCTCGTCGGCACGACCTCGGTCGAAAAATCCGAGATCATCCACACGATGCTGAAGGCGGATAACGTCGCCCACTCGGTCCTGAACGCGAAACAACACGAACGCGAAGCGTACGTGGTCGCGCAGGCGGGTCGAAAAGGTTCCATCACGATCGCCACGAACATGGCCGGTCGAGGAACCGACATTCTCCTCGGCGGAAATCCCGAGCTCCTCGCCGAAGAGGAAGTCGGCAAACTCAAAGCCGGCGCGACGGTCGAGGAGCGCGCCGAATGGGACGCGAAGATGGACGAAGCGCGTCCGCGCTGGAAGGAACTCTGCGCGCGCGAGCGCGAAGAAGTGAAAACCGCCGGCGGCCTCTTCATCCTCGGGACCGAACGCCACGAATCCCGCCGGATCGACAACCAGCTTCGCGGCCGTTCGGGCCGGCAGGGCGACGCCGGGGCTTCCCGATTCTATCTTTCGTTCGAAGACGATCTCCTCCGAATCTTCGGCCATTCGGCACTCCTCCAAAAAACCGTTCAGGCGATGGAAGAAGACGTTCCGGTCGAGCATCGCTGGACGACAAAGGCGATCGAGAACGCTCAGAAAAAAGTCGAAGGCCATAACTACGACATTCGAAAGCACCTCCTCGAATACGACGACGTGATGAACCAGCAGCGGAAGATCATCTACGCGATGCGGAAGGAAGTTCTTTCGCGCGAGAATCTTCGCGACATGGTTTTCTCCTTCCTCGGCGACACCGCGAAAAACCTCGGCCAGGAATTTTTCCCGAACGGAAAGCTCAAGCGGAACGAACGCGGACTCGCCGAGCTGAATATGGACGAGTTCAAGAACGCGCTCGCGAACACGCTCCAGTTCATGCCGGACGTGAAAGAGAAGGACATCCAGCCCTTCAATCACCTCGGGATCGAAAAACTCGTCCTCCGCCTCGGCGAAGAGCGTTACGACGGCAAAGAGAAGGACTACGGAAACGAGATGGTTCGCCACCTCGAGAAGATGATCCTCCTCACGACGATCGATCAGCTCTGGAAAGACCACCTCCTCGCGATGGATCACCTCCGCGACGGCGTCGGCCTCCAGGGATACGGCCAGAAGGATCCGATCGTCGTCTACAAAATGGAAGCGTTCCGCTTCTTCCAGATGATGATGGAATCGATCGGAGTCGACGTCGTGCGGAAGCTCTTCGCGGTCCAGGTCTCTCCAAACGAAAACGCGAACGACATCGAGGCCGAAATCGCGCGCGAGGAAGCCGCCCTCACTGGCGACGGCGCTTTCCAATACAACCTTACCGAAGACGGCGAGCTCGTTCCGACCAAAGTCGGGCCGACGGGAGCGTCGGCGGCAGCGCCCGGAACAAGCAATGCGGCGCCCTCCGGCGGTGGTGCCAAAGGCAATCCGGCCCCGCCGATCGATCTCTCGCACCTCCACAAGGCGCCTCGCCAGATGCAGCTCTCGCGCGGACCCGTCGGAAGTCCCCTCGTCGGCGGCAGTGGTCCCTTCGCCCAACCCCAAATGGCGGGAGCGGGCGGGCCCGGCGGAGGTGCCCACCCCGGTGGGCAATACGGCGGCGACGTCGATAAGGTCGGCCGGAACGATCCGTGCCCGTGCGGCAGCGGGAAAAAATACAAGAAGTGTCACGGCCAGGGGGGGTAATCCCTTCCGAGTTACGGCTTGAAAGGCTTCCTGACTCGGCGCAGACTTGAGTCAGGAGAGCGCGCGTGGCGGATGATCCGACGAAAAAACCGGGCGATTTGACGGCGCTGACCGACCTTCCGCCCCGTGAAGACCTGAATTTCACCGTCACGATCGACAACCCCGAAGCACCCGCGGCGCTCGAGGGCATGGACGATCTCATGAATCCGATGACGCCGACCTCGACCGGGCTCGGCGCCGGCGAGTCGGGATCGTCTTCCTTCACGTTTACTGCCGACCCCGACGCGCCCGCCGAATCGATGACCGCCATCGGTGAGGACGCCCTCCTCGATCCGATCGCGAGTCTCGCGCCCATCGGCGCGGACGCGCTCGCGGCCGCGGCCGGAACGGACGCTCCACCCAATCTCGCCCCCGACGCGGGCGAAGACGCCATCCACCTCGAATCTCCATCGATCGAGCCCTCGAAGGAAATTCCGACGATCGAAGGAACCGCCGTCGGCGCGGCGATCGCGGGCGCCCTCGCCGCGCCGCCCATGGACGCCGTCCGGAATTATTCCGACCACGTCGCGGCCGCAGCGAATTCGGACGTCGCGGAAACGCCGTTTTCCCTCGTGATCGAGGGCGCGATCCGTCCGCACGAACGGGAGACGCTCCTCAACATTCTCTCCCGCGAAA
>JAYVXM010000512.1:0-3830 GCA_043785205.1 Bdellovibrionales bacterium | reverse complement strand
GGAGCGAAGACCGTCGTGCCCGGTCTGAATTCCTACAAGAAAACCCAGCTCGACTTTACCATCGTCTACGGTCTCACTCCGAAACTTTCCCTCTTCGGTCGCCTCAGCATGGCCTCGGTTTCCTTCGAAACGACGAGCCTGACCGGCAGCGGATCGGGGCTCACCGAGCAAGGGCTCGGCGCGAACTACCGCCTCTGGGAATCGGCGAGCGCTCCGGGGGCTCGGCCGAAATCGATCGACGCTCAGTTCACGCTCGATATTCCGCTTTACGATAACGTGACCGCGCGGACTTCCCTTCCTCGCCAGCCCCTCCGCGGCGACGGCTCACTCGATTTAGGCGCGGCCGCCTTCGGCACGTTTCCGCTGAACCAAGGCGTCGGTCAACGCCTCTACCTCGTCGCCGGACTCGGCCTCATCAGTCGCGGGAACGGCTACTCGAAGGCGATCCCGTACCAACTCCAGCTCGTCGGCCTTCCGGAGAAAACCGGCTTCCTTTACCGCGCGGGCTTTCACGGCTTCAAGTCCATGACGAGCGATGCGGGCGGCGTCACTGCTCTTTCCCCCCAGGCCCAGACCTCACCGGGCGTCGTCGATTCGCAAGACGCGGGCCGGAGCTTGATCGTCGACGCTCTGAATTCCTCCTACCTGCATTTCCGCCTGACCGCGGGTTATCAGTGGGGCTCGGGCGATCAGATTTTCGCGACCTACCTGATGCCGATGTCGGGAACGTCGACCGCGGCGATCAAAGGGATCATCATCGGCGCCCAATTCCGGTTCGCCGGCGGCAAGGATTCTGCCGCTTCCGGCGCGCCCGCGAACGGTACCGTTCGTCCGACCGGCAAACTCTCGTACGACCTCGAAGGTCGCGTAAAACAAGCAAACGACCGTCTGAATCTCATCAAGATCGATAAGGGCGAGAACGACGGCGTCCAAAAGGGCCAGATCTTCGATATCTACCGCACGGGTCCCGATGGACTCGCCGCCGACCTCGTCGCTCGCGGCGTCGTGACCGGCGTGAGCGCGAACGAGACGATCGTGAATCTTCGCCAGTACAAAAAAGAAGTTTGGGTCCAGACGGGCTTCATCGCTCGCCGGATCGCCTCTAAAAAACCGTAAATGAGCTCCAGAAGTGAATAAGGAAAAGGTCCACCGATGAAAACTCTCCTCCGTTTCCCCTTCGCCCCGATCGCCGCGATTCTTCTCGGAACGCTCGGACTCGCACCGAACGCGTTCGCCGTGAAGTTCGCCAACCAGTTCACCGAATTCGAGCTTCCGCCGGGTTGGAATTGTAACCTCGAAGTGGCCGAGTGGGTTTGTCAGAGCGCCGATCCCGTGAAGAAGAAGGAAGCGATCATCGTACTCGCCGCGAAGCTGAAGGGTGACCAGGATTCCCTCGACCAGTACCTCACCTACCTCAAGGCGACGAAGACGTTCACGAGCGTGTCCGGAAAGTCGATGAAGTCCGAGCCGAAGTACGCGAAGACGGTGAACGTGAACGGTCACCCCTGGGTCGACGCGCTCCACCTCGAGTCCGAGATTCCGGGCTATTTCACGCGCTATTTCGCCACCGTCCAGGACGACATCGGCGTCCTCGTCACCTATTCGATCGCGAAGTCGAAATATCAGGACTACCTGAAGGACTTCGACAATATGGTGAACACCCTCAAGGTCTTCCGGAAGCCCGGCGGAGTTAATATCAAGCCGAATACCGCCGACCTGATGAAAACGGAAATTCCACAGATCGTCACGGATACCGGCGGCGTGTTCCCGAACGTGAACGTCCAGGGCGGGAATGACCAGGCCACCGCGCACCGTGCGCCGGAAAAGTCGAATGATCTCGTGCTTTACGGCATCATCGGCGCGGCGGCCGTCGCCTTCTTCATCATTAAGAAAAAGAAGCGTTAATCGGGTCCTAACCGGACCCGTTCGTTTCCGATCTCGAAGTTTTCTTTCTCCGCCAAACCGCGTATAAGGCCTCCACCACCGAGGATCTTTTATGCAACGCCCGACTTCGTTCCGTCCGTTCCTTTTCTCCGCTCTGTTTGCCGTGACCGGCGCTTCCGAACTCGCCAACGCGAAAATTGCCGTACCCGATATTCTCGACGAAAGCGCGCTGAAGGACGGGCGCCCGGGCCGCGGTAACGTCGAACCTTGTCAGGATTTCTATTCGTTCGCCTGCGGAAACTGGATGGATCACACGACGATTCCGGCCGATCGAAGTTCGATCTATCACCAGAGCTCCGGCCTCGCAGACGCGAACGACGAGCTTCTCCACACGATCCTCGTCCGCTATTCGAAGGGAGATTTCCGCGTGAAGTCGACCTACGCGAAACTCCTCGGCGATGAGTACGCCGCCTGCATGGCCCGGGACACGACCGCCGAAGCGTCGAAGACCCTTCTCCGTTCGGAGCTCGCGAAAATCGCGGCGATCCACGATACGAAATCCTTCGCCGAGGGCGTCGCGGCCCTCCAGCTGAACGGCGCCGGCGCGTTTTTCTCCGCCGGTTCGGCCGCGGATCCGAATAACTCGAAGAACGCGATCCTCATCGCGAGCGCCGGCGGGATGGCGCTGCCGGATAAGGACTATTACCTGAAGACCGACGCGAAATCGCTCGAGATCCTCCGGAAATACTCGGCTTTCGTCCGCGCGACGTTCGTCGCGAACGGCGCCTCGGCCGCGACGGCGTCCGCCGCCGCGAAGACGGTGGTCGCGATGGAAACTTTCCTCGCGACGAAGGCGATGTCGCTCGACGACCGGAACGATCCGGCGAAGACGAATCACCCGATGACCCGGGCGGCGTTCGTGGCGCTCGCGCCCGGCTTCGACTGGTCGAGCTACTTCGCCGCGGTCGGACTCGCGGATCTCGCGACGCTGAACGTGACGGAGCCGGATTTCTACGCGAACTTCGGCGTACTGCTCTCGAAATTCAATCTCGCCCAGACGAAGACCTATCTGAAATGGAACCTCCTCAATCGCGCGGCCGGATCGACCGGACCCGTGACTGAGAAGCTGAGCTTCGCGTTTTGGAATCGCTATCTGAACGGGCAGAAGACGCCCCAGCCGAAGTGGAAGGACTGCACGAACCGGGTCGAATCCTCGCTCGGCTATGCGCTCGCCGAAGCGTACGTAAGCCAAATCGACAGCGCCGCGATCAAGGCACGCGTCGAGGCGATGATCCTCCAGATCAAGGGCGCGTTCGCGGCCGATCTTGACGGCCTCACCCATGGCTCCGAGGCCTGGATGGACGAAGCGACGATGAAGGCCGCGCTCGAAAAACTCTCGCTCCTTGGCCAGAAGGTCGGCGCGCCGGAGAAGTGGCAAAACTACGATTCGCTCGCGATCACGCGCCAATCGCTCCTTCGGGATAGCCTGAATATTTCGATTTACTCCGCGAAGCGGGATCTCGCGAAGGTCGGTAAACCGATCGACCGCTCCGAGTGGTACATGATGCCCTGGGAAGTGAACGCCTACTACGATCCGGGGATGAACGAATTCGTATTCCCGTTCGGCATTCTTCAGCCCCCGTCGTTCGACCTTACGGCGTCGGACGGCGCGAACCTCGGCGCCTTCGGCGGCGGGACGATCGGCCACGAACTCACGCACGGCTGGGATAACGACGGACGGAAGTACGACGGATACGGGAACATCAAGGACTGGTGGACTCCGGAAACGAAGAAGCGCTTTGAAGAAAAAAGCGCCTGCTTCGTGAAGCAAGCCGACGCCTACCCGATCGTTGTGGAAGGAAAGACATTCAATGTGAACGGCGCCGCCACCGTGACCGAAAACCTCGCGGACCAGGGTGGAGTAAAGCTTGGCTACGCGGCCCTCA
>JAYVXM010000511.1:0-3842 GCA_043785205.1 Bdellovibrionales bacterium | reverse complement strand
AAATTCGACGCCGGATGCGCGCAGCACGCGACGAAACTCGTTCTTCAGGGTTTCGAAGATCTCGTCCGAGAAGAACGCATTCCGGAGCGCGAAGAGGTCGGAGGCGATTTGGACGGGATGGGGTGCGCGCTGGACCCAGGACTCCTCGCGCGAGAGAAAGTGGCCGAGGCCCCGGAGGAGCCGGCCGGCGCCCTCGCCGACGGCCGATTTTTCGCGCGGAAGGCGAATCCCCCGGGCCTGCGGGCTAATGACCTTGCGGACGATTTTTTTCCAGCTCGCGGCCGTGTCCGGAAGGAACGGCACCCAATGGAAGCGCGTGTCGGTCGTCCCCTTCACGCGCGCGATGAATTCGGATTCGAAGGCCGCCTTCCAAGCGGTCCCTTCCTCCATCGACTCGACGACCTTGAGCAGTTTTTCGTAGGCCGGACCCTGGAGCTCGAATCCGGGCGTACCGAGTCCGTGCTCGGTGAGCGGGCCCTGAAGCCAGAGGGAGGTCTCCGGAGTAAGACACTCCATGCGCGCGCGATTTCGGCCTTTGAGGACGGCTTTCGAAACGCCCCAGCGTTCGAGCATCCGAAGGAGAATTCCGTTTTGCTCGAGGCCGAAGAGAATTCGCCCCACGAATTCGCGCCGTTCGCGGCGTTCGGGAATAATCAGGACGCGATCGCCCTGGCGGGAAAGGAGGAGCGCCGCCACCCAGGACGCGAGCCCTTCGCCGAGAATCGCGTAGTCGTATTTCCCCTGGGATTCCATCCTAGACGGTAATCCCGCGCTGCAACTCCACGGGGGTAACGCAGGTTCCGACCGCGCGACAAACGACGACCGGCGTTTTCAAGAAGTTCGCCGACGACACCGCCTTGCCGCCCTTTTCAGGCGGATACGGGGTGACGACCTTCTGGGCGACAAACTCGATTTTGCGCGAGCTCTTTCCGATCTCGAGAATCCGGCCGATCGCCTCGATATAGTCCCCGACGAAGACCGGGGCGAGAAATTCGACTTTTTCGTACGCACGAAAGAGGCCTTCATCGCCGTCGAGGCGAATGAGAAGTTCGGTCGCGACGTCGCCGAAGAGCTGAAGCATTTTCGCGCCGTCGACGAGTCCGCCGGCGTAGTGGCCGTCGTGGGCGCCCATACGAAGTCGGATGAGGACTTCGCCGGTCGCATCGATTCGGGGATCGGCTTTTTTTCCGCTAGAGGAGTCTGTCATTGCGTATAGAGTCGCGTCTTTTTGCGCGGCTGTAAACCTCAGGTCGCCCCGCCCTGGAGGGTCCGGGCGAGGCGTTCCCAAATCCGTTCTGACGCGCCACGGTGGCGGCGATTCGCCGTTCGCCACTCCTGACGTCGATCGTTCCGAGTCTCGGCGGTACCGGAAAATTCGAGTTGGAACCAAGCGAGGAAATCCTCCGCGCTCCGCCCTTCGCCGCGCGCACCCGGATCGCCGAAGAGACGGAGTTGCGATTGCTTTTTCAGGAGCGGGATTTCGTCGAACTTCTGCTGGCCGCGTGGTCCCCCGTAAATCGGTAGGCCATAGATGGCCGGTTCGATCGTGCTGTGGATGCTCGAACCGAACCCTCCGCCGATGAACGCCCAGTCCATCTTGGAATAGAGCTCCGCGAGAAAACCCATCTCGTCGACGAGCAAGGCGATTTTTCCGGCCGGTCGAATCCGCTCGGAGAGCGAGGTGCGAAGCGGGGTGTAGCCGCGCTCGCGAAGCAGGATTTCGAGTTCGGAGATGGAGCGCGGATTGATCCGATGGGGAACCACCCAGAGCGTCCCCGGAAGGGTCGTCGATGCTTCGTCGGGAAGGGCGCCGAGATCGGGCGCCCACGCGCTGCCGACGGCGCCCCAGGGTCGTGGAAGATCGGCGAATTCGCGAGCGAGTTCCGCGACGCGGGGATGGGCGGTTTCACTCCGCTGAAAAACCCGGTCCCACCGCGGATCCGAACCGTGATGAAGCTTCGCGACGGGAAAGCTCCGCGCAAGCCCGGGTTCGTTCTCCGGGTCGAAGCTGAAGAAGACGATTCGGGGAACCGTGCCGCCGAAGATCCGCAGGATCCGCTTCGCCCAGAGCAATGACCTCCGCGGTTTCGCGCCGATGATCGCGAGCGGAACGTCGAGGACAGCGAGGCTGTCCCAGATTTCCGGCCAAGCCTCGTACTTCGCGGTGACGAAAAGATCCGGGCCCACGGCATCGAGTGCGGGTCGCCAGCCGCCTTCGAGCGGCGAATATCCCACGTAAAGCGGCGCGGAACCGTCGAGCTTACGCGCCATCTTGTAGAGATGACTCCAGGCAGACGTCGAGAACACGGTCAGAACGACGCGATTCCTCGATTCGCCATTTGCCCTTTCGATCAGGGGCCAAAGGCTTTCAAGCTCTCCCATACTGGCCGCGTGGAACCAGATCCGCTTTTCGTCGGCGCGTTTATCGGGGAGCGATCCGATCACTTTCGGGAGCTTCAACGTTTCGGCCCATCGCTCAGCCCCGACGAGCGTACGTCCGAAGAGCGCGAAGGACACCCGAAAAAAAAGCCGATAAAATCGCATGCCGAACGAAGCCCGCGACGGCTTCGGAGATTCGACGCGCCTCACGGCGTACCTCCTCCGTTTGCGGGCAAAAGGGTTTTCAGGGCGCCTTCGAGCGCACCGGCCTCGATCCGGCGGAGACATTCGTAACGGCGAATCGGTCGGAAGCAAAGGCGACCGTCCTTACTGCAGGGCGAGCACCAGAGCGCGCTTTGAATGGATTTCGACTTTTCGTCGAGCGGTCCGAAACCGAAATCCGCGCGGGTCGGCCCGAAGAGCGTGACCACGGGCGTCCCGACCGCTTCGGCGAGGTGAAGGAGTCCCGTGTCGGACCCGACGACCGCCGCGCAATCGGCGAGCAGGCGCGCGAGCGCCGGAATCGCGTATTTCCCGATCCCATCTTCGAAGCGAACGCTTTCGCGGACCAGGGCATCGCGAAGCGCGACGGCCGATCGATCCTTCTCGGTGCCGAGGAGCACGAGTTCCGAGCGCGGACGATCGCGCACGTGGCGCTTCATCCACTCGAGGTAGCGCTCGGTCGGCCATTCCTTACCGATCCAGGCTGACGAAGGAACAACGGCCACGCGCTCGCGCGGACCGGGAGCCGTAGCGGACGCGCCGAGAAGCCAGCGCAAGTTCGGACGCTCGTTCCCGTAACCTCCGGCGAGAAGCGCGCAGCGGCGAGAAAAATGGCTCGGTCGAGCCGTCGGGGGGCATGCCCGCTTCAGCATCTCGTAGGCGACCCGGCGGCCACGCTCCTTGGAAATTTTCCGCCAGCGCGTTCTCGGGGAGAAGATTCGGAAGTAGATCCGCGCCATCCGCGTCCGCAGCGTCGAGTGGGCATCGAGGACCTCGTCGAACTCGCCCTGACGAAGCTCCGCGAGCAAGCCAAACCAAGCCCCGAGTCCGCCGCTCCGCCGGTCGTAGCTCCAGACGCGAGTGATCTTGGGATTTCCAACGACGAGTTCTTCAAACTCTTTCGCGACGACCCAATGTGTTTCTCCCTCAAAGGGAGGTTCGAGAATCGACTGGGAGAGGATCAGGTCTCCGAGGCTACTCAAGCGAAAGATGAGTCGTTTCATGTAACTCGTTTAGTTTGCGGGCCTTTTTCGATTTAGGGAATCGATAAAAACAAAAGGCCCGAAGGAATAATCCTTCGGGCCTTGGTGCGCGGGTGATCGCGCAGATCTTACCAACCTAAGGTTGGCCGCCGCGCCCAAGGCGCGCCGGGAGTAAAAAAATGGGGGCATCGTGCTATGTTAGCGCCGAACTTCTTCGGTACTATTTTCGCCGCTGGCAGGCTTAACTTCTGAGTTCGA
>JAYVXM010000510.1:0-3847 GCA_043785205.1 Bdellovibrionales bacterium | reverse complement strand
GAAGAAGGAAACACTGGGAACAGATCCAGCTATGCTGACCGAGACCCTATCTTGCTGAATCGCCCTTTCTCTGTCACCCCTGCCCGGACAAGACACCGTAAACCGTGGCGGAATTTCTCGGCGAGAAAAAGTGTTTCTCGAAATATTTTCCGACGGGGAGCGAGTTCTTGCCCGCGAACGCCTGGATTGCGAGGGCGTCCCGGTGGACTGGGTCGAGGAAAAAATCGGGCTCGACGACTTCCGATCCCGCATGGTCGAAAAGGCATTGGATCGTCTTCGCTCCGAGTCCCATCGTGATCGCGTTCTTTTCCGCGAGGGAGCGCCCATGCACGGCGCTTCGAAACTGATCGAGGCAGTCGCCGGCTCGCGCGGGCGCGGAGGCGGCCCCGAGGACGAGGAGAAGAAGGAGAGCGGAGCGGTAAAGCGGGTGCATATCGGCCTTTCGAGCGGGCAGGGCCCGGCCGGCCGAGGGTATCATCGCTTCGCGTCAAAGCGACCCCTTTCCTTTGACAGATCCGGTGAAAACTGTAAAACCGCCGATATTACTCGTGAAATCGGGTTAAATGAGAGGGCATATGGCGAAAAAGAGCGCGAAAACGCCCCCGACGAAGGATCGGATCTACCGAAAAGTGGTCGGTGCGGCCATTTCCCTCGAGCTCCGCTGCGGGCACTTGAAATGGTCCATGGCGCGTCTCGCCCGCTTGAGCGGGATTTCGCGGCCGCTCATTTATTATTACTTCGGAAAATCGAAAGCCGCGATTTTGGTTGAAGCGACGAAAATCTTCGGCGGAGAGCTCGCGGGCTTCACCGAGGAAAAAACGAACTACTGGGAATCGGGTCGGATCGATCTCGCGCTTGCGGAATCGCGGAGGCTGCTCCAGGAAATTCCCGGATTGACCGCCTGGTATTTCCTCCAGCGACAGACTGAAACGGCCGTCGGCGAAGCGATTCGTGGAATCGAGCTCGCCCACGTCGCGAAGATTCGAAAATATCTTCCCTCCGCCGGTGAATCGAATATTCAGGCCATTTTTGCCCTATTTTTCGGCGTTTCGTTCTCGCCGATCGCGAACTCGGAAACGCCCGCTGCCGCCGTGAAGCTCGTTCTGAAGGGCCTTGGAAAAAACTGAAGGTTACGACTTGCGGGCGAACGGAACCTTGGCGCTGACGCCCGCGGCTTTTCCGTCCATGAAGTCGCGGAGGAATTGAAGATCGAGAATCTGGGGGGTTCCGAGCCACTCCGCGCCGGTGGTATGGTCCCAAACTTCGTCGGTTGTCACCTGATGAATGAGGACGTCGTGATTTCCCCGATGGGCTTCGAGATAGGCGCGGACCGCGGGATATTCGGAAAACGAAAATCCGAGTTCGAACATCGGAAGGGGATGGGGACCGATCGGTCGGTCGACGAGGCGACTCACGTGAACGGTTTTCGGGAGGTCCCTCAGGAGAGCCGCTTGGAGCGCGACGGCGGTATCACGCGTCGTTTCGTCGAAATAGACATGGGAATGGAAATAATCGGATCGGCGCTCCCGCATCGCACGTTCTTCCCCTAAATGACTCCCCGACGTCAAGACGAGGGATGTCCGCGTCATCTTCGTCCGGAGAATTTTCCGTAGCTTGCGCTCCGCATCACTCATTGTTCTCCGGCGCCCCATCGTCTAGTCTCGAAACTCTTAAAAAGACTGGAGATTTAGTCGAATGGCGACGATCGAAGTGAATGAAGCCTTGGTTCGAAAAGTAGCCGACCTCGCCCGCCTTGCGCTGACCGACGAGGAGGTCCGCCTCTACGCGAACCAAATGAAAGTGACGCTCGGATACGTCGACCAGATCGCAAAGGTCGCGATCCCCGACGGCACGGAACCCATGTACCACCCGTTCGAAATCGAGACCCCGATGCGCGACGATCGAATCGTGCCTTCACCGACGACGACCGACGGAAAACCGAAAATGATCCAGCCGGCCCCCGATACCCTTTACGAAGGGTTCAAAGTTCCGCCGATCCTTTGAGAAAAAAATGCTGAACGAAAAATATCGCACGATTCCGCAAATTCACGACGCCTTCGATAAAAAGGAGCTCTCGCCGATCGAGTTGGTCCGCGACACGCTCGCGGCGATCAAGGCCTCGAAGCATAACGCCTTTCTTCTGACGCTCGAGGACCGCGCGCTGGCGGCGGCAAAATTCGCCGATCAGCTCCTCGCGAAGCACGGAAAAGTTCCCCGGGATACCCATCCGCTTCTCGGGATTCCGATCGCGATCAAAGATAACCTGGTGATCGACGGCGTTCGGACGACCTGCGCTTCGAAGATGCTCGAAAATTATGTTTCTCCGTACACCGGCACCGCCGTCGATCGCTTGGAAAAAGCCGGCGCGGTCTTCGTCGGAAAGACGAATATGGACGAATTCGCCATGGGGGGGTCGAACGAGAACTCGGCCTTCGGGCCCGTCGAGCACCCGGATTTTCCGGGTTACGTACCGGGCGGATCCTCCGGCGGTTCTGCGACGGCGGTGAAGGCGGGATTCTGCGTCGCCTCCCTCGGAAGTGACACCGGCGGTTCGATCCGCCAGCCGGCGAGCTATTGCGGCGTCGTGGGCCTGAAGCCTTCCTACGGTCGGATCTCGCGTTACGGGCTCGTCGCCTTCGCGAGCTCCCTCGACCAAATCGGCCCGTTCGCGAATACGGTCGAAGACGCGGCGACGCTTCTCCAGGTCATGGGCGGTCACGATCCGCTCGACTCGACTTCGAGCGAACGCGCCGCGGACCATTACGTGGCGAATTTGAAGGCGCCGCTCGATTGGAAGGGGCTTCGGATCGGCATTCCGAAGGAGTATTTCATCGATGGCGTCGATCCGGCGGTTCAAAAATCCGTGCGGGAAACGATCGAATGGGTCGGGAAGCAGGGCGCGAAGATCGTCGATATTTCGCTCCCGAACACGCCTTACGCAGTTTCCGTTTATTATATCGTCGCCGTTTCGGAGGCGTCTTCGAACCTCGCCCGTTTCGACGGGGTCCGGTACGGGGTGCGTCCTCCCGGAGCGATGGAAGTCGAGGACATCGCCGACTTTTACAAACGCGTGCGCGCGAATTTCGGCCCCGAGGTGAAACGGCGGATCATTCTCGGGACGTTCGCATTGTCTTCGGGTTACTACGACGCGTATTTCCGGAAGGCCTGTCAGGTTCGGCGTCTCATCAAGAACGATTTCGATCGCGTCTTCGAGGACTGCGACGTCATTCTCGGACCGGTCGCGCCTTCGACCGCCTTTAAAAAGGGCGAGAAGAACTCCGATCCGCTGAAAATGTACCTGAACGACATCCTGACCATTCCCTGTAATCTCGCCGGTCTTCCCGGGATGAGCGTTCCGTGCGGGCAGGACGAAAAAGGATTGCCGATCGGGATTCAGGTCATCGCGCCGCAGTTCCGCGACGACCTCGTCCTGAAAGTCGGCCACGCGATCGAAAAAAGTTACCCGGGGGTGAAACGGTGAATCCGGATTGGGAAGTCGTCATCGGGCTTGAGATTCACACTCAGCTCGCGACGAACACGAAAATTTTTTGCGGCTGTCTCTCCCGAGCGCCCGAAGGCGTATCGGTGGCCGATCTCGGCCCGAACGCGAACACCTGTCCGGTCTGCTCCGCCCAGCCGGGAGCCCTCCCGGTCCTGAATCGTCAGGTCGTCGAGTTCGCGATTCGGGCGGGACTCGCGATGAATTGCGAAATTCGGAAGTATAACGTTTTCTCGCGGAAGAACTACTTCTATCCCGACCTTCCGAAGGGTTACCAAATTTCCCAGTTCGACCTTCCCATCTGCGAAAAGGGTCACGTCGACATCGAATACAAAGTCGGCGGAAAGG
>JAYVXM010000509.1:0-3848 GCA_043785205.1 Bdellovibrionales bacterium | reverse complement strand
ACAAAATTCGCGCGGTGGAACGCGCGCACGTCTTCGAGTCCCACCCTTTCCAGAACCTTGAGCCGGTCGAGCGATCCGCGCTCGTAGGGCGTACCGTTCAAGATCGCCTTGCCGAAAACGTAGCCCGAAACGGACTCGGCCGAATCGGTCAGATGTCGCCAGCTTTCGCCGAGGAGCGCCCGTTCGCGGGTGAATTCGGCGGGAAGAAAATTGGGTTCGCGGGTCATCCAAGCAATGAGCTGAAGGAGGGCCGGAGCATCCTGGGAGAGCCCGTGCATTCCGACCGTGATTCCTTCTTCGTCGGCGGACGCGAACCCGGAGGCTCCGAGACTTTCGGCGCGATGGGCGAGATCGGCCGCGCTCTTTCCGTTCGCTCCCCGTTCAAGCATTCGGGTCGTCAGCTCGACCGTCCCCGATTTTCCGTTCGGATCGTAACGGGTGCCCGATTTCACGAGGAGAGCGAGGTCGACGACCGGAAGTTTGTCGTCGACGAACCAGACAACGGTCAGTCCGTTCGGAAGCTTCTCCACTTCGGGTAGGGGCAGTCGAAACGACGAAAGGTCAGTCGAGGCGTTCGCGGCGGAGAAAAAAGCGGACAGGAGTAGCGCGAAGATCATCATGGAGAAACTCCCCGGTTTCCCGGCAGTAATGTGACGACGTTTTTACGCCTCGGAATCAAGTAGGCCTTCGCGACCCGGACGACGTCCGCCGCGGTCACCTTAGAATATTTCGTCAGATCGTCTTTGAAGCGCATTGGATCTCCGAAGATCGCGTCGACGGTTCCGATCATGTTCGCGAGTCCGTGCGCCGTCCGAACACTATCCACGGTCTGGACGGTGAGCTGGCGGACGGCCGTTTGGATCTCTGAATCCGACACGCCGGACTTTTGCACTTCGGTGATCATCGCTTCCATCTCTTGCTCGAATTCCACGCTCGAATGCCCGGATTTCATGGTGGCGCTTCCCATAAAAATACCCGGGAATAGCGGGGTATAATTCACGCCCCCGATCGCAAGCGCGGCTTGTTTTCCTTCGACGAGCCGGCGGTAGGCGCGGGAGGAGTTCCCCGAGAAAAGAATGTTCGAGAGGACGTCTAGCGCGTAAGTGTCGTCCTCGGCCGCGCTCGTGGACGGATAAGCGACGGTGACCTTTTCAGACGCCACCTGATCCCGAATGGCGATGAATCGCGGTTCGGTTTGTTCAGGTTCGTTCGAGATTTTCCGCGGCGGACGTCCGCGCCCGGGGATACCGCCGTAGGCTTTCTCGACCTGGGCGAACACGTCGGCCGCCTTGACGGCGCCGACGACGACGATCGTGACGTTACCGGGCTGGTAATATTTCGCGAAAAACTCCTCGAGGTCCCGAACCTCCATTCGCTTGAGATCCTCGTCGTAACCGATCACCGGCCAGCGATACGGGTGGGATTTAAAGAGGAGCGCCCAGATCGCCTCCTGCATGCGTCCTTCCGGCGAATTTTCGGTGCGAAGACGACGCTCTTCCATTACGACCTGACGTTCGGTGAAGAGGAGTTCCGGATCGATCTTCAGATTCGCTAGGCGATCCGCTTCCATCTCGATCGTGAGCGGAAGAAGGCTCGGAACTTCCGTCTCGTGAAAAACCGTGTAGTCGCGAGTCGTGAAGGCGTTCACGTTCGCGCCCTTGGCCTCGAGCCGGTTGAAGAAGGCGCGCGGCCCGTACTTCGCGGAGTCTTTGAACATCAGGTGTTCGAAAAGGTGGGCCATTCCGGTCAACCCGAACGTTTCGTCGGCGGATCCGACATTCACCCAGGTCTGGTAGGCAACGATCGGAACCGTCGGATCCTCGACGACGAGGATCTTCAAACCGTTCGCCAGTCGGCGGGTTTCCAGCGGGAAATGGAGTCCGAGACGATCGAGCTCGGCCGTCTGGGCGACTTCGGCCGCGGTCGGCACGGAAGGTTTCGGAGCGCTCGAGCAACCGGCGAGCGCCTGGGAAAGCGCGACCCCGATCAAAAGTCCGCCCCGTGCCCGCAGTTCGAATCGTTTCATCGGATCCATCCATTCTCTCGGTACCAACCGATCGCTTCCCGCATGCCTTCATCGAGAAGGACGCGCGGGCGCCAGGCGGTTTTCGTCATGAGTTTTAAACTACTACAAGTCCAGTAATCGGGAAGGAGCTCGTTCAATTTATCGCGATTGATGAGGGTCGCTTTCCCGGCGAAATTTCCATACCAGCTCCCGATCGTCGAGGCGAGGCGCAGGGCGAACCGCGGAATCGGAATCGACAGCGTGCGCACGCCGAGCGAATCGGCCATCGCCCGGATCAGCCGCGTCGAAGTGACGTCTTCGCCGGAGGTCACGTAAAAGATATCGCCCCGTTCGAACTTCGCGGATTCCTCCGTCCCGAGCGTGACGAGCGCCGATACGAGGTCGTCCGCGTGCACGATCGAATAATGTTTTTCGCCGTCCACGGCCCTCGAGGGTAGTTTCGGTACGACCCGTTTCGCCGCGCTCTTGATCAGGATGAGCGTGGCCGAATCGCGCGGACCGTAGACGATCGGCGCGCGCAGGATCAGCGGCAGGAACGAATCGCGGTACTTGAGCAGTCCGTCCTCGCCCGCCTTTTTGCTCTCGCCGTAGGCGGAAACGGGACGATCGGCGTCGCGTTCCGTCCGCGGATGGACGCCGGGCGATGGCCCCCCCGCAGCGAGCGTCGAGACGTAGACGAAACGGGAGATGCGCGCCGTTCCCTCGCGGTTCGCTTCCGTCGCGGCGCGAGCGAGATTTTCGGTCCCCTCGCCATTAAAAAGAAAATAACCGGCCCGATTTTTCGCGGCGATCACACCGGCGAGATGGAAGACGACGTCGACTCCGGCCACCGCGTTTTTCAGGGACGCGAAATCCGTGATGTCGCCTTCGACGCGATCGAACCTCAGGCCCTGAAGATTCCGGTCGGAAGACGTTTTCCGCATCAGAACCGCGACCGAGATCCCGCGCCTCGTCAAAGCCTCGATTAACGTGCTGCCAATAAATCCGCTACCGCCGGTGACCAGTGCTTTCATCTCGATTTTCCAGCTAAACCCGCTACGTTAGGAGAGTCAATGCAGCTCCCGAAGCGAACCGTAAAATCGAGCGTTAAGAATTGGGAACTGACGGTGCTCGGCTGCGGGACGTCGACCGGAGTTCCACTTCTATTTTGCCGCTGTAAGGTTTGCCGGTCGGAAAATCCGAAGAACCATCGCCTCCGCTCCTCCGCCTGGCTTCGGATCGGAGGGAAGAACCTTCTGATCGATACCTCGACCGATCTTCGGCAACAAGCGCTCAGGGCGCGCATCCCCCGGATCGACGCGATCCTCTTCACCCATCCCCACGCGGATCACGTGTCCGGAATCGACGAAATTCGGTCATTCAATTACGGGCAGAAGCAGCGCATTCCCGCCTACGGAAACGCTTGGACGTGCCGCGAATTGCGCGCTCGGTTTCCGTATATCTTCGCGCCGACGGGCGCCCCGGAGGGCGGTGGTATTCCCCTCATCGACCTGCATGAGTTTTCGGGAAAGGCCCTCCACCTGGAAGTCGCCGGTCTCGACGTGATTCCTATCGCCCTGAGCCATGGCGGCGAGGAATGCATCGGCTACCGGATCGAATCGCTCGCGTACTTGACCGACTGCAACTCGATTCCCGACGCATCCCTCCGCCGACTCGAGGGCTTAGACACGCTGATCCTCGATTGCCTCCGGATCGCTCCGCACGGTACCCATTTGAATCTGGAACGCGCGCTCGAGGTCGTCCGCGACCTCGGTCCGAAGCGGACGGTGCTCACCCATCTCGGACACGATTTCGATTACCGGGAATGGTCGAAAAAACTTCC
>JAYVXM010000508.1:0-3858 GCA_043785205.1 Bdellovibrionales bacterium | reverse complement strand
ACCTCATGGGCGTCGGCACGCCGATCGACCTCCTCGAGGCGGTTCATCGCGGCGTCGACCTCTTCGATTGCATTTTGCCCACGGCGTTCGCCCAACAGGGAATGGCGTTCACTTCGCTCGGCCGAATGATCCTTCGGCGGGGGGTTTACCGGATGCAGAAAGGTCCGATCGATCCGGCGTGCGACTGTCCGACCTGCGCGAAATACGATCGCGCCTACCTTCACCACCTGATCAAGTCGCGGGAGGTACTCGGCTGGAACCTCATCGGGACTCATAATCTCTATTTCTATCACCGCATGATGCGCGAAATGCGCGCCGAGATTCTCACCGGCGATTTCGCCGCGTACTACCGGCGCTGGCGTGACGTGTTGCCGGCCGACGACCTCGAGAATCCGATCCTTCGACCGAAGCCGGCGAAAGAGCGGAAGGACTTCCCGCGCGAACTCGGGGATTATCGCGTGCTCGAAAATCCGAAGGGGTTCGCGAGCATCCAGCAAATTTCCTCCGGCGAGATCATGCATTCCGTTTCGGATCCGGCGGAGGAGGCGAAGCGCCTCTACGTGGACCAGCTCGATCTGCCGGCGCTCCTCGCCCGGGCGCGGGAGCGCGAGGCACCGCTCGTCGTTTGGGACGTCGGCATGGGCGCGGCGACGAACGCGATGGCGATTCTCCGGGCCGCGGAGGCCACGCTCGGCGAGGGTTCGCCGATCGATTCCGCGCCCCTCGTGCGGATCGAAAGCTTCGAGCGCGACCTCGATTCGTTTCGACTCGCGCTCCTCCATCCCTACCGATTCCGCTACCTCCAGCATTCCGGGCCGTTCGCGATCGGTCGCGAAGGGAGGTGGGCGTCGCCGTGCGGGCGGTTCGAATGGACCCTCTTCGAAGGCGATTTTTGCGACCGGATGAGCGCGGCTTCCGCTCCGGACGTGATTCTTTTCGATCCGTTCTCGGCGAAGGTCGATTCGCCGCTTTGGGAAACCCAGATTTTCCGCCGTCTACGCGAACGATCGGAGCCGAAAGCGTGCGAGCTTTTCACCTATACGAATTCAAATCTGATTCGCGGTCGACTCCTCGCCGCCGGATGGTACGTCGCGAAGGGCGCCGGAACGGGTCCGAAGACCGAGACGACGATCGCCACGAATCGCGCCGTCCACGCCCGCGCTTGGCTCGACGCCGAATGGCTCGCGAAGTGGGGACGGAGCGGCGCCCGCACTCCGGAAGTCGCGGCGGAGCTCGACGCGTCGATCGCGGCTCATCCTCAGTTCGCGCGCGCGATTCCGGTCGCCTGACGACCGTAAGTAGGCTCGTTTGCGGATGGGCGGGCTTCGCCCGACCGCAGCAAGCGAGCTGTACTAGCGGTACATTTGTTCTTGGGAGTCCTGACGGTCGATCTTCGCGCCGTCGACGAGGGCCGGGTATCCCGACCCTTTCCAGGTCGCGGTCTTGTTCGAGCCGCCGTCGTTCACTTTCTTCGCGGAGACGTCGACGTCGATGACGGCGTTATACTTTTCCTTCGCGGCTAAGTAAGCGAGGCGGAGGATCGTTTCGTCGCGGTCGACGCAATCGGTGACCGCGACGAGGGTCTTCGACTTTCGGATGAGGGGGATGTGCTTTTTTTGGGTCTTGAAGAAGATGAAGACCTGCTTCGCGGCTTCCATCACCGTTTCGAACGCGGAGATCCGGGGCGCCATTTCGGCGTCGAAGCAGCGACCGCAGAATCTCCCGGCGACCTGTTCGGCCGGGATCGCTTCGAGGGAAATAAAAAGGGGATCGCCGAGGGATTCGGAGCACGGTTTGCAGACCGGGTTTTCGCAATTCACGCAGCGATAAGTTCCCGCGCGTTTTCGGCAGGAGAGGCAGTCTGTTTCCGACATGGGCTAGTCCTTACTCCGAGGAGTCGCCCGAGTCACCCGAAACCTCGGAGAGGGGGGTGGGAAGCATTTTCGCCAGATCCCGTTTCCGCAGGGTGGAGACGTCGTAGAGCGAGTTTAGGATCGGTTTTTCGTCGATCCAGCAGCCGACGACTCGGTCGCTCGTGGGCGAAGTGTCCTTATTATAGCGGCAGGTTTCGTAACCGAGGTGATTCTTTTTTTCGCAGAGGCAGTCGTACCGTTCGGTCCAGAAGTCACGGCCATAGGAATTTCGAACGAGGTATTGGCAGCCGCCGGCGTCCGATTTGCGTCGTCCGACGATCAACGAATAATGGGCCGAGCATTTCGGATTGATCGCTTTGGCGATGCGCGGAAGGAACCCGTTTCGTCGCCCAGCCTTCGCGCCGATTCCCGAATCGTCGCTGTAGATGCGACCGCAATAGCCGATTCCGGCGGGAGCCGGAACGGGCGCATCGAGCATGCGGTCGATTCCGAGTTTTAGTTTCCGATTCGTAGCCCATCCGAATCCGATCGATTCGGACTTCGGTAGCTCGGGTTTCAGAAGGGCCTGGCCGGTGCAGGCCCCGAAAACGACCTCGCGGAGATAACGGATCTTCTTTCGTTTGGCGACCCAATCTTCCGGAACGTCCTTCACGATACGGTGGATTTTACGAAGTTCGCGTTCGAGCAATCGCTCGGCCGCCCGCATTTTCGTGGCCGGCGACGAGCCGCTCGAAGATTCGGAATCGAGGAGGTGGGCGAAAGCGCGCGCGCTGATCCGTTGGAAATCGGCGCGCGCGCTCAGCGCTTTAATCGCCTGGTCGTATTCTTGGCCGGTCTTCGTAAAGATGTTTTCGTGCCGGGCGCGTTGATCCCAGATCGCTTCGTAGAGGAAAAAGAAGTCCGGATCGGAGAGGCGGGATCGGTCCTTGTACGCCGCGAGTGATTTCTCGAAAACGCGCGGATCGCAGATGCCGAGATCGGCCATATCCTTGAAGGCGGTGTTGAAGAATCCGTGACCGAGTTCGTTGGTCTTGATGCGAATGCCCTTCGAGTGGCCGCCTTTGTATGCGATCGCGATCCAGAGTGGATTGATGTGGTCTTCGGCGTGCCAGAGCGAATTTTTCCGGAGGTAGTATTCGGTCAGTTGGGCGGCGGTATAGGCATAGCAAAGATCGGTTTCGCCCTGTTCGTAGATCGGGATTTGGGAGAGCGGATCGTCCGGCGTTTCGTAAAGGTTACGGTAACCGCAATTTTCGGCGGCTTCGGGAATTTCCGTGGATGTTTCGAACGCGGGGATCGTTTCGGACAACGCGAGGGAGTCGGGAATGGAATATAAAAAGGTCGACGTCGCGACCCACGCGAGGAAGGCGATTCGGGAGGTTTCGCGGGTAATACCGAGCGAGGGCATCCCCCCAGATAAAGCAGCCGTCGTCGAATGGGAACGACTTTCGCACCGACAAACCGCGATTGGCGTCGGAATGGGGAATTTTCAATACCCGGGAGATCGACGGTGCGGGCGGCTTTTACCGAAAGAGGTCGGTTCCTTGCCGAGTCGATTCCGCGGGGAAGGAGGCGGGCGAACGGGAGATTTCGCCGACCAAGCGGGCCCGGTAGCTCCGGTCTTCAGCGAGCTTCTGCTCGTAGCCGACGAGCGGTTTCATCGCGCGGGTCGCGAGGGTCATTACCGCGAGGGCGAGGAGGGCGCTGCCGAACCGCGCGAAACGGCTCGGCGATTTGCAGACGTTCTGAAGGTAAAGGTGCTGGAGAAACACGATCGGAAAGATCGCGAATACGCCGACCAGTCCGAGGAGAAAGAGGAGGTCGATCGTCGAGTGGGGGGCGCCCTTCTGCGGCCCGGAACCGAAAATCGCGGTGAGTTCCGGAAGGGTCAGGATCGCGAAGGCGAAGCCGGCGAGGGATGCGGTCGATCGATCCCATTTTCCGAGCGGCCCCACGGGTGCGGGACGAGGACGTAGTCCGGCGA